>JBATPJ010000034.1:0-5924 GCA_049291395.1 Saccharimonadales bacterium (SeqCode)
TTAATGAGCTGCCAGCACTTCTTGTTGCTAGCGAATTTTGGTATGGTAGACATACGGAACACCTTTCTTCACTTAGTTGCTTTACATCTCTAAGTATACGAGGTGTTCCGTTTTAGTTTAATGAACCTCTCGCGTAAGTACGACCGTCTCGGCCTCCAAATACGGTATACTAGATATATATGACAAAGGGGAGCCAGCCGGTAGCCACGAAGCTACAATCGAGTGATTTTGTGCACCTGCACAATCACACCCATCACAGCCTGCTAGACGGGTTGACTAAGGTTGGTGAGCTCGTCGATCGCGTCAAAGAGCTTGGTATGAGTGCTGTTGCGATGACCGATCACGGGACGCTTTCGGGGGCGATTGAGTTTTATAAAGCCTGCAAAGCCAATGATATCAAGCCGATTATCGGCATCGAGACCTATGTGGCGGCTCGGACGATTCATGATCGCGATCCGGCCAAAGACAAGGCTCGCTATCATTTGATCTTGCTCGCCATGAACAATACCGGCTATCAAAACCTCATGCAGCTGAGTACCACGGCCAACCTCGAAGGGGTGTACTACAAACCACGTGTTGATCATGACCTGCTCGAAAAATACAATGAAGGCATCATAGCCCTGAGCGCTTGTCTCGGTGGTGAGGTCGGTGACCGACTCCAGCATGATGATTATGATGGTGCCAAAAAAGCCGCCACGTGGTACAGATCAGTCTTCGGTGATCGCTATTATCTCGAGATTCAAGATCACACCGAAAGTGAGCTACAACAGAAGGTAAACCGCGCAATTTTCAAATTGAGCCAAGAGCTTGATATCCCTTGCGTCGTGACAAGCGATGCACACTATGTCCGCCCTGAAGATACCGAGTCACATGAGATATTGCTCTGCGTCGGTACGGGGGCATATCTTAGCGATGAAGGCCGGATGAGCCTCAAGGATTATCATCTCCACGTGACTGACCCGACTGATGTCATCGAGCGGTGGGGGAGCGAGCATCCTGATATCATCACCAACACCAAAGCAATCGCCGATCGCTGTGATGTGTCGCTTGAGTTTGGCAAGATCTTGATCCCGCGCTTTCCGGTGCCTGAGGGTGAGACCGAAAAAACTCATCTCGATATGCTCGTCTGGCAAGGCCTCGCCTGGCGCTATGGCGGCGTCGCTATCGCTGACTCGCGTGACCTCACTATCGAGGCCGCTCGGAAGTTGCTTGGTGAAGACGTCACCAAGCGGGCTGATTTTGAGCTTGATATCATCGATCGGATGGGCTTCAACGGCTACTTTCTGATCATTCATGATTTTATCAACTGGGGCAAGAACCAAGGCATCATCTTTGGTCCCGGGCGCGGTAGTGCGGCCGGTTCGATCATTGCTTACGGGCTGAATATCACCGAGCTTGATCCACTGCGCTATGAGTTACTGTTTGAGAGGTTTTTGAACCCTGATCGTATCTCGATGCCTGATATCGATATCGATATCCAGGATACGCGTCGCGATGAAGTCATCCAATACTGCGTCGAAAAATACGGCACCGAACGTGTCGCCAATATCGCGACGTTTGGTAAGATGGCCGCCCGCGCCGCAGTGCGCGATGTCGCCCGTGTCTTGCAAGTGCCGTATGCCGATGCTGATAAGCTCAGCAAGATGATCCCACCGCCAGTCCAGGGACGACACATTCCCCTTGGTAAAAGTATCGTGACTGACCCTGATCTCAAGAAAGAGTACGAGTCGAATCCGACGAGCAAGCAAGTCATCGACTATGCTGTCCGACTCGAAGGCACCATCCGTAGCCATGGTGTGCATGCTGCCGGCGTGGTGATCGCACCTGATGATATCGTCAAATTTGCACCACTCGAGATGGCCCAAAAAGGCGTCGTCGCGACCCAGTATCCGATGGGCCCGATCGAAGAGTTGGGACTGCTCAAAATGGATTTCCTTGGTCTTAGTAACCTCACGATTATTAACAACGCTCTTCGTATCATCAAAAAGGTCTATAAAGAAACAATTCTTTTGAGTGAGATGCCGCTGGACGATCCGGCGACCTATGAGCTCTTGCAACGTGGTGACACGACAGGGGTATTTCAGCTGGAATCGTCCGGTATGAAACGTTATTTGAAGGAACTGAAGCCGACAGAATTTAGCGACATCATCGCGATGTGTGCCTTGTATCGACCGGGTCCACTTGGCGCCGGTCTGACCGACTCTTTCGTGAAGCGCAAAAACGGTCTCGAAAAAGTCACCTACGAACATGAGCTGACGAGGAACGCGCTTGAATCAACCTATGGTGTCATCGTCTATCAGGAACAGGTCATGCAGATGAGTAAAGAAATGTCCGGCTTTACTGGCGGTGAGGCGGATACGCTGCGTAAAGGTATCGGTAAAAAGATCCCAGAAGTCATGAAGAAGATGGGTACGCAGTTTATCGAGGGCGCGGTCAATAATGGCGTGCCACGTCAAACTGTCGAAAAGATTTGGCATGACATCCTTGGATTTGCGGACTACGCGTTCAACAAATCCCACTCGGCGTGTTACGGGCTGATCGCCTACTGGACCGCTTATCTCAAAGCTCACTATCCGGATGCCTTCATGGCTGCGCTTATGACCAGTGATCGTGACGACATCGACCGCCTAGCCATCGAGATATCGGAGTGTCGACACATGGGGCTCAAAGTCTTGCCGCCGGATGTCAATCTCAGTTACAAAGAATTCGCGATCGTCCCGGGGAAAAATGAGATTCGTTTCGGCATGACGGCCGTCAAAGGTGTCGGAGAAAACGCCGTCGAAGAGCTGATCCGCACCCGCGATGAAGACGGTGCGTTCAAAAGTATCGGTGATTTTGCCAGACGGGTGAGTACCGGTAAATTCAACCGTCGTGCCTGGGAATCACTCATCAAATCAGGTGCCTATGATAGCTTTGGCACGCGCTCAGACTTACTTTTCAACCTCGATACGATCACCGGCTATGCTAGCAAGGTACAGCGCGATGCTGCGAGTAATCAAGCCGATCTCTTCGGTGGTATGGGCGATGCAGTTAGTGTACCCGATATCAAACTTGAGACGGCGCCTACGCAGCATCACGAGCGCGAGATGCTGCAGTGGGAGCGCGAACTTCTCGGACTCTATCTGAGTGCGCATCCACTGGATCGCTACGACGCATATTTCGAAGAACAAACGATTCCGATCGGTAGTGTCCTGGAAGAGCACGACAAGAAAGCTGTCGTGATCGGCGGCGTCATATCGAGTATTCGCACGATCCTCACCAAGAGTGGTAGTAAGATGGCATTTGTCGCGATCGAGGATAAGTCTGGAGAGGGCGAGGTGATCGTTTTTCCGAAGACATACGAGGAAGTTTCAGAGCAACTCGTACAAGATGCCGTTATCAAGGTCAGCGGTAAAGTCAGCAGTACCGACCGTGAAGGCAAGCCACTCGGGTCAGCAAAAGTGATCGCTGATGAGATAACGTTTGTTACCAACGAGGAACTTGATGCCTACGAAAGTACTGGCAAAAAGATGAAAGTACCGAAGCCCAAAAAACCAGTTGTCAAAGAAGAAAAACCGGCCGAGCCGAGCTACACTTATATTCCTATCGAGGAGAAGCTGCCGAAAATTTATGTGAAAGTACCTGATCCAAATGACCAGGACAAATTACGACGTCTGAAAAAGACATTTAATGACTTTCGGGGTCAGAGTGAGATAATACTGGTTCTTGGTGAGAAAAAAGAGTCCGCGATACGGTTGCCGTTTACCGCTGAGGCAAATGATGAGTTGTTGTCACGTGTCGGTGAGATCTATGGCAATGACAATATAAAATATCGATAAGTGCGTTCGATCTACACCTACTGTAAACGGGCTGCGGTGGTGCTAAGAATCAATGCGAGTGCAAGAGTGAGCGCGATAACGTCAAATGTTGGATGGGAGATGACGAAATGTTCGCTTGTTGCCAGTGCATGTTTCATGAGCGCTCGGTGGGTTAGCGCATAGCCGAGAGCTGCAACAAGCGTGAGCCCGATGCTGAAGATTGCGACGCTTGGCAGTGTCCCCATCTTGAACATATCAAGTACTGACACGTTTTTTGCTTCGGCTACGTTAACGGCTACAGGTATGTCCGTTCCCGTAGTTGGTGTTGCGGTGGCGGGTTGTAGTGTGACTTCTGTCGGCTGCGCAGGGGTTGGTGTCGGCTCGGCGGCTTGCGATGACTCGGTCGATGGTGGCGTAGGAGTTGTCGAGGATGGAGCCGATGATGGAGCACTTGGCGCTGGGGCTGGTGTTGGCTCAGGCTCAGGCGCGGGTGCGTTGAGCGGCTTGCCATAATGCGCGACGACGATGGTGTATTCGCCACCTTGAAAATTAGGCGCATCGACAAAGCCGAACCCGACATCAGAATAGTCTCCGACGATATTTGCACGGTGACCTGGGCTATTCATCCATCCTTGATTGACCGCAAAACTCGAGTCAAATCCATACGCGAGGTTTTCGCCAGCTGCCAAATAGTCGTACCCGGCTGCTTCGAAGAAATACCATGGTTGCGTACCGTCTGGTGCGACATGTGCCCAATAGTTGTTATCGGCCATGTGCTGGGCTTTGGCCTGGGCTGAGTTGTTAAGCTTGGAGTTGAGATTGAGCGGGCCGAGACCGTTATCGCCCCGCGATATATTGTTTTCTGATAGCAATGCCGCACGGCTCATCGAGGTGGCATATGATAGGACGTTTTTCGATGACGACGTAGTGACTTGAGGTAACCGTCCGTCGTTGAGCCTGACAAAAGCCACTGCGACAAGCAGCACACCGAACAATATTGCTCGGAAGGCATGCAGGTGATGGGGGTGAGGCCGGTGTTTTGTGTGTTTTTTCATGATACTACTATTGGTTATTATGCCATACGGAGGTGATAGAGTGCAATACCTGCCGAAACACTGACATTGAACGACTCTTTACTTCCGTACATCGGGATCTCGACGATGTCATCACACATACTGATAAGAGAGCTGTCTATACCGTCGACTTCTTCGCCGAGCAGAAGAACGATCTTGTCTGGGGGTTGATAGGTGTGAAGCGGTTGCGACCGAGGGTGTTGCTCAAGGCCGATGATACGATAGCCTTCATGCTGCAATGCGGTGAAATCGATATCTGTTACAACCTCAAACGGGACGGAATTTTCAGCGCCAAGGGCTGTCTTGTGGATCTGCGCGGTGACCTTGTCGCGCAGATGTGGCAGGCGGGTATCGTGCTCGGTCGCTGGGTAGGGTGAATAGCCGCTCAGGATAATCTTTTCGACACCGAAGCCGTCACAGGTACGGAAAATAGAGCCGATGTTGTGTGTCGAACGGATATTATGGGCGATGACGATGATATGACGCATAGATAGTAGTATATGGTATCGCAAGCAAAGGCGGAATTATCATCGTTGCGGCTGTATACCACCTACGCTATATGCGATATACTTAAGCAATATGAATGACACCAGGCAAAACGACCGATTCCGCGAGCAAGAAGAACAAAGTACTAGAGAGCGCGCCGGCATCCTTCACCTTGGCTATCTAGACACGAGAGGCATGGCGGAGTCGGCAGTACTGGTCAACGGCGCACTCAGTATCGCCCAGATGCACCAGCAAAAGATCGTGCCACTGCGTGAGGGTAATGAGCAACAATCCGCTGTCTTTGGTATTACCTCAAGCACACCACAATCAGTCATCAAAGCGATTGAAAATGATTTCTCTGGCAAATCAACTGTCGCAGAATTCGTCATGATCAGCCTCAGTGGCTACCGTGAGTATATGGTGCGTTATGATCCTCCGAAACAAATCCATTATGACGACGTCACGATCGCTGAAGAGGGCGACAGCACGACGGTCGATGAGGTATCGCGCACGCTTGAAGGTGTCCGGACGGATGACATGCTGAATTACCTCATCGAGCAGGCTGATG
>JBATPJ010000035.1:0-8289 GCA_049291395.1 Saccharimonadales bacterium (SeqCode)
ACGCCGATGATGATGCCGAGTGTTGTCAGGCCGGTTCGTACGCGGGTGCTACGCAGACTGGTGATGCCTTCGCGGATGTACGCTGCAATTGTCATCGACTGGCTCCTTTGCGTGAGGTCTTGCCGAGGGGGCGCTTTTTTCGTGGATCGGCGACTGGCTCGGGATGTTTGGTATCGCGGGCAATCTTGCCGTCGATCATGTGGATGATGCGGGTGGCATAAGTAGTGAGGTCGGGGTTGTGCGTCACCATGATGATGGTGTTGCCGCGGCGGTGGATATCGCTGAGCTCGCTCATGATGATCTCGCTGGCGCGGCTGTCGAGGTTGCCCGTCGGTTCGTCGGCCAAGATGATGCTTGGTTTGTTGACAAGTGCTCGGGCGATCGCGACGCGCTGTAGCTGGCCGCCACTGAGCTGAGTTGGCATGTAGTATTCGCGCTCTTGGAGGTCAAATGTCTTGAGGAGGCGGCTGGCGTTTTTATGCTGTTTGTAACGGGCCATGTTGGTGTAGGTCAGGGGTAGGGCGACGTTGTCGATGATGGTCATGCGCGGCAAGAGATTGAAGCTCTGGAAAACAAACCCGATCTCGTGTGAGCGGATGTGGGCGCGGCGGTGCGAGGAGAGTCGTTCGACATTGGCGCCACTGAGTTCGTAGTCGCCGTCGCTGGCTGAGTCGAGAAGGCCGAGGATGTTGAGCAGTGTTGTCTTGCCGCAGCCACTTGGGCCCATGATCGCGACAAATTCACCTTTTTCGATCGTGAGGTCGACACCATCGAGCGCCAGCATCAGCGTGTCGTCGTGTCCGTACTCCTTCGAAATGTTTACCAGCTTAATCACTGGCCCAGTTGATTTTGCGCGCGCCATCCGGATGCCCTGTTTAGGTTATATCTTGTCACTATACAACAGATCAGATGAGATTACAACAGGATTCGAGAAAAAAGCAAAATGTAGATTGAGATGGTCGGTGTATATGGTGGATCAGAGAGGAGATTTGGTAGACTAGTATAGTACGGAGGGGTCGCCTAGTGGTCTATGGCGCCGTCTTGGAAAGGCGGTTTACTCGCAAGGGTATCGAGGGTTCGAATCCCTCTCCCTCCGCCACGTAGTATTTTTTACGCAGTATCATAAGCGATTGGTTTGGTATAATGGTTCTACATGAAGAACACCCCTCATGTAACCAAGTATATTTTCGTAACGGGGGGCGTGCTCTCTGGAGTTGGCAAAGGAATCACCGCGGCAAGCCTCGGTGCTCTTTTAAAATCCAGGGGTTTGCGCGTCAGCATACAAAAATGCGACCCGTATCTGAACGTCGACGCCGGCACCCTAAATCCCGCCGAGCACGGCGAGTGCTGGGTGACGCGTGACGGTGCTGAGACCGATCTCGACCTGGGGCACTACGAGCGATTTCTCGACGAAGAGACGACGCGCGATAGCATCACGCTGTCGGGGCGGCTGTTTAAGCAGCTTATCGAAGACGAGCGTAGCGGTAAATTTCTCGGTAAGACCGTCCAGCTGGTGCCACATCTGACAAATGCCATCCAGGAGACTATCGAGAAAGCCGGACAGGGGTCTGATGTCCATATCGTCGAGCTCGGCGGGACGGTCGGTGACTACGAAGGGTTAAGCTTCGTCGAAGCGTTTCGCGAATTTTCGATGAAACACCCGGGCGACGTCGTCTTCATCCATGTCGTCTACATCCCGTATCTCAAAGCCAGCAAAGAATTCAAGACCAAACCAGCCCAAAACGCCGTCCGCGACCTCCGTGGCTTCGGTATCTCGCCCGACATCATCGTGGCGCGCGTCGAAGAGACGCCCGATACCTCGATCGTTCGCAAAGTCAGTCTCTTCGGTGGTGTCCCCGAAGAAGCCGTCGCCATCATGCCCAATGCCGATACGGTGCTCCGCGTACCGCTGATCTTGCACGAGCTCGGTATCGATACCTTCGTGGCGCGTAAGCTTGGCTTTGATAATGCTTCCTACGACCTCACTCAGTGGCAAGACGTTGTGAAGAAAGCGACAGCTACCCATGACAAAACGCTTCGTGTCGGCATCGTCGCCAAATATCTCGACAACGAAGATACCTACATGTCA
This sequence comes from Saccharimonadales bacterium (SeqCode), assembly GCA_049291395.1. Classification (GTDB taxonomy): domain Bacteria; phylum Patescibacteriota; class Saccharimonadia; order Saccharimonadales; family Saccharimonadaceae; genus JAPUDQ01. The sequence goes on from JBATPJ010000035.1 coordinate 2,090, forward strand.
GTCCTCGAAGCGCTCAAAAGTGCCGCCTGGCATGAAGGCGTCGGTTTGCACTACGAGTGGGTGAGCGCCGAGGATATCGAGCATAATGGGACAAAAGTCCTGGATAATTACGATGGCATACTGGTGCCTGGCGGCTTTGGTACTAGAGGCGTCGAGGGCAAAATTGCCGCTGCCGCCTATGCACTGGAGCACAAAAAGCCCTATCTTGGCCTCTGTCTGGGTCTGCAAGTCGCCGTCATCGCGGCCGCACGCCGTGGTGGTGTCAAAAACGCAACATCTGGCGAGCTTGATGCTGACACTGCTGATCAAGTGGTCTACATCATGGAGAGCCAGAAGGGCAAAGAAGCCACCGGTGGCACGATGCGCCTTGGGGATTATCCGGCGAAGCTTGTCGCTGACTCACAGACGGCACAGGTCTACGGCGCGACTGATATCGTCGAGCGACACCGTCATCGCTACGAGGTCAACCGAGCATATGAGGATGCGATCAACAGAGGTGGGCTTGTCATCTCAGGCGAAAGCCCTGATGGCCGTCTGGTCGAATTTGTCGAAGGCATCGATCATCCATACTTCCTCGCGACCCAGGCTCATCCCGAATTTCGCTCTCGTCCCGCCCGCCCACATCCGCTCTTCCGAGGGTTTATACGGTCACTCAAGTAGCGTTCAGTTAGTCCTGACTATTTGTGCTATCGCCACGACAGGCAGTTTTCCTATTCAGGCTCGACTTGCCGGTGGCCTCATGGTGCCTCTCGGAGTTTGTTCTGTGAATTGCTTGAGAGTAGTGCTACTTGGAGGTAAGGTGATCACAGGCGGGACGTGACTGACGGCCACAGAGGGTTGTTTGAAGCGACTATACTGGTTACCTTCTACCATTACGACTTTTTGCTCAGCAAGGTACTTGAGTGTCACGAGGAGATCGACGAGGGTGTACTTGCGATCGACACTTTGAAGGATCTCGGCGGGCGAGATTTGCGCGGTTGTGCTGATGATAGCGAGGACTGCTTCTGGGGGAACGGGTTCGTGTTTGGCGAGATAATCCACTGTGGCGTACTGACGGTAGCCTAGATCGACGATATCGTGATGGCGCTCCCGGCATCGAAGCATAATAGCTTTGGTATGTGGGGCTTTGCGATCACTCGGAACACTTCTGTCGGTGATAAGACGCAGTATGCGCCTCATGCTCGCGGAACCATTGAGACGTATGATCTCAGCGATCGCATCCGCCAGCTCATTTTGCTCATCCTCTGACGACTCGGGGTTATCGATAATTGACCGCAGGTGACTCTTCTTGTCCGGAGTGAGTATTTCCTCGATAGCCTGATTGTCTGGAGGCCCAGCATGGTATTCTCGTCTCCCGCTGGTTGCACTGCGACGGCACACTACATACTCCTCGTCCAGCGCTGGGTTGAGTACCTCGTGTATGAATGCTGTAAACATTTGATCAAGCAGGCGTGAGTCACCGGACACTTGAGATATGATATAAGGCATACCGTGCCATGTATCACCGCTATCACGGCCGAGAGAATCTAGTAAGTTTTTCCGAAGCTCCTCTGTAAGAATATCCGTAGAAGGCGTAAGACGTTCAGGGGACTCCTCGATGCCTCCCGCTTGTCGTTGTTGTGGCATATTCGCCGGAGTGGGGGACGCGGGTGTGGTGTCGTGCGCTGGCGGGGCGTCATCTACGATCTGGAAGAAAAGATGATTAAGGCGGTAGAATTCGTCACGCATCTTCTCAGAAATGTGCTGCTGTTTGTCGAGGGCGAATAATGATTCGGCTTCGTCGAACAGCTCATGAACGCGATCCTCATCCAGACCATCAACGCCCATTTCATGCATGATACTGTTATACCGAGCAACGAGTAGTTGGCCATCAGGGGCCTCATGTGCAGATGGCATTGTCAAATCATCAATGCCCTTGCGGCTATTCTCCGGTGATGGGTGGTTCACTTCATTCATATCGTGGTAGTAGATTGTGCATGCATAGGGTGATGATGTCAAACGATAAGGGGTATGGGCCATGGTATCTGTGGTTTAAGATGCTTGATATCGCGCGCAATAACGCTTAAACAAGCATGTCCATTATGCGCTGAGTGATATAAATGCCATGAGCTTCGTAAACTAACCTCGACCGTGATAAGGCACCATGAGCGTCATCATACCGCTTATTGGCATATGCGAGATGAGGCGTAAGCGTCACAAATTGCTTGATCGAAGCGTTTTGACGGCCGAGGAGCATCGTTTGGCCCAGTTTTTGGCGGCTTTTTGCCCCAGATAGGCCGGATTTTCTATCTCTGATATAATAGGGGTCATTATGAAGGTGATTATCGAGACGCTAGAGCAGATCGTGCGTGATATGGGCGCTGATGCTGAGGTCGTACTGACGCGGCCCGATGCGCAGTTTGGCGAGTTCGCGTGCAATGTCGCACTACAACTGAGCAAACAGCTGGGCAAAAACCCCCGAGAGATCGCTCAAGATATCGCTGACAAAATGACAACGATTCCTGAGGTCAGAACGGTTAATGTGGCCGGTCCCGGGTTTATCAACATTACGCTGACGGACGAGGCTTTGTACGAGATCATCAGTCAGCCTCAAGCAAAAACCCTCCAAGGCCGTAAGATATTGGTTGAATATTCTGACCCCAATCCGTTTAAGCCGTTACACGTAGGACACCTTTATACGGCACTGGTCGGTGATACCATGGCGCGTCTGATCGAGAACGCCGGGGCGGAGACAATACGCCTTAATTACAGTGGTGATGTCGGCCTCCATGTCGCGAGGAGCATGTGGGCAATCATCCGATATATTGGCGGTGAATCACCGGATAAACTTGATGATGTGCCAGAGGCCGAACGTGCCGAGTGGCTAGGTGTGCGCTACGTCGAGGGCACGGCAGCCTATGAAGACGATGAAGCTGCAAAAGCTGAGATAATAGAATGCAACAAAAGAGTCTATGCGCTTCATGACGCTGACGATCATGAGTCAAATTTTGCGAAAATTTACTGGACCTGTCGTACATGGAGCTATGATTATTTCCCTAGGCTGTATCAACAGCTCGAGATTACGCCATTTGCGCGCTTTATCCCGGAGAGTGAAGTTACTCCACTTGGGGTCAAAACGGTTCGCGAGCAGCTGCTAAAGGGCGTTTACCGTGAGAGCGACGGGGCGGTGGTCTTCGACGGCGAGGCGTATGGCCTGCACACCAGGGTTTTCATCAACTCTGCGGGGCTACCGACCTATGAGACCAAAGACGTCGGGCTGAGCCTGACTAAATGGCGTGATTATCAGTTCGACCAGTCTATCATCATCACCGCCGCTGAGCAGCAGCAGTATATGCAAGTGGTGCTGAAAAGTATCGAGCAATTCGCCCCAGAACCAGCTCTAAGGACGTTACATTTGACACATGGCCTAGTGAAGCTGGTCGGCGGCGTCAAGATGAGCAGTCGCAAAGGCAATGTGCTCCTGGCGCTTGAGTTACTTGATGCTTCCAGGCGTGCAGCGCGGGCCAATAGAGAGAATGCCAGCGAGGATACCGTACTAGCAGCAGTTAAGTATGCATTCGCCAAGGTTAAGGTTGGTGGCGATATCGTCTATGACCCGTCTGAGTCGGTCGCACTGGAGGGCAATAGCGGTCCGTATCTGCAGTATGCGCATGCTCGGGCATGTAGCATCTTGAGCAAGGCCCAGAGTGAGAAGGAAGAAGGAAGTAAGAAGAAGGAAGAGTTGGAGCAGGATGAGCGGCTACTCCTGCGCAAATTAACAGAGTATAAAGACGTTGTCGAAAAGGCAACGACAGACCTCATGCCGCATCACATATGTAATTATCTCTACGAGCTAGCACAAGAGTTTAACCGTTTTTATGAGAAAAACCGCGTGATCGGTGATGCGCGCGAAGCGACGCGACTGTCGCTGGTGATGTTGTACCGTGATACGCTGGCGCGTGGTCTCGCCCTGCTCGGCATCGCCGCACCCGAATCGATGTAGTTCCGCCCCTGTTAATGTACGAGTATTTTCGCTCGCGGTGAGCGCCTCTTTGTCTTTTGGGCACAATCTGTTATTATACATTCACTACAGAGGTAATAAGGAGAAATATTCTATGGCAACTAAAAAACCTGCCAAAAAGTCCGTCGCTGCCGCCCCTAAGGTAGCAAATGTCAAAGGCCACGCTGGTGGCTTCATGAACTTCGTCCGCGAACAAGGCGTCGTCGGCCTAGCCGTCGGTCTTGCTATCGGTACCGCCGCTGGTGCCAGCGTCAAAGTTATCGTCGATCAGCTGATCTCACCACTCGTCGCCCTGATGACCCGTGGCGTCGACCTCAACAGTCTGAGCTGGGTGATCGTTGCTGCTGATGAGACGAACAAAGAAGTTGCTATCGGCTGGGGTGCGATCGTAAGCTCGCTCATCACTTTGCTCGCAACAGCATTTATCGTGTACCAGCTGATCCACATCGCCAAGCTTGACCGCATGGATAAGAAAAAAGACTAGTTCGATCATGATCAATACTAAAAACTCCGGTGTGATACCGGAGTTTTTTAATTTGGCGCGACATCTTGCTAAGAGGTGCCTCCTCTTAGCAAGATGTCTGCTATACTTCATAGTATGCCGACGCGGAATATTGTCAAAGAGTATGGAGAAGGGGAGTATTATCACGCATATAACAGGGGCGTGGCCAAAATGGATATCTTTCGTGACGATGAGGATTATGCAGCGCTTCTGAATCTTTTTAAGCGTTATCTTTCGCCGGAGGTCGCAAAGGATGCAAAGCGGTGTACCTTGCCGAACTATCGATCAAGTGTCGATCTTGTGGCGTATTGTTTGATGCCGAATCATTACCACCTCTTGTTCTACCTGAAAGAAAAGCAAGGGATCGAGAAGTTGATGCGAAGTGTCATGACAGCATACAGCGGATATTTTAATAAGAAGTATGATCGTGTCGGAAGTGTGTTCCAGAATCATTTTCTCGCATCACGAATCCCGACAGATGCGTATTTGTGGCAAGTGAGTCGTTATATTCACCTCAATCCACTCGATATCGGCCGTGCGCCACTGACATATTCGTTTTCAAGCCTGCAATATTACAGAGGCGACAAGACTGCTGATTGGTTGACGGTCTCTCATCTGGTCGAAACACAGGATGAACGTATGCGCTATGTTGCGTTTGTGCTCGACGACAAGGATCGTCATAACGAGGCAAATTCGATTAAATGGCTCCTTGCGAACCCAATAACAGATGACTTGCTAAGAGGAGGCACCTCTTAGCAGACGGAGGAGGGGTGCGTTAAAAAGGTGGAGGGGTTAGGCGACGTTGTACGATGGGTCGCGGGGGTAGTGGGCGCTCCAGTCGGCCATATCGCGGAGGATGGGGAGGAGGTCGCGGCCTTTGAGGGTCAGTTCGTAGCGGCTATCTGTCTCGATGATGATACCGTGCTGTTGCAGGCTATCGAGGCGTTGACAGAGCACGCGGGGGTTGATGTCACCGATGGCACGCTCGATCTCGCAGTAGCGTCGAGGCTCATCGGCGAGTTCGCGTAGGATCAGCGCGGTCCATTTGTTGCCGATGATATCGGCAGCGCTCCGGATACAGCTGAGGTGAGATGAGGGATTATTCATAATTTACTTTACTTTGTATAGTGATATACGTTATGATAGTACTATATAAAGTATAGCAAAAGGAGCATCACATGAACATAGCAATTATCAGCGGCAGTGTCCGCCAGGGAAATGTCACTCAGCGAGTCGCCGCTTGGGTCGAGCACGCCGCAAAGGCCGCTCTTCCTGAGGCCGAAATAAACGTCATCAACCTCGGTGAGCTTGGCCTACCTCGCTTTGAAGACGCCATGCCACCGATGATGAACGCCGACCGTCACCCCGAAGGTGCGCTTAAACAATGGCTTGATGACCTCGCTGCTGCTGACGGCTATGTCTTCGTGACACCAGAGTACAACCACGGTATGCCAGCCGCGCTCAAAGACGCGATCGACCAGATCGACCACCAGATCACGAAAAAACCATTTGTCGTCGTCGGTCACGGCGGTGTCGGTGCAGCACGGGCTATCGAGCAGGTCAAACTAGTCCTCAACGCCAACATCGGCGCTGTCCCGGTACCAAACAGTGTCAATGTCTTCGGCTACGTCGGCATGGAGAACTCGATCGACGAGCAAGGTGTCGCCCAGACCGAAGCGGTCAAAAGTGCCGAAGGTC
>JBATPJ010000036.1:0-4410 GCA_049291395.1 Saccharimonadales bacterium (SeqCode)
TTTTGCGGTGATATCTTCACTGGTTCGCTGGTTCACGAACGTCGTTGACATGAGATTTCCGTCACAGGTAATTGTCAGGCTATCGATATCGAGAAAGGTATCGCTACTGTTGCGCTGCAGTGTGAAGTCCTGGTTTGGTGACGCCACCGGATAGCTATAATCGAGAAATTGTCGCGTGAAAGTATCACTCCATACTTCGCCAGCACTCGAGTTCATCGTGAGACCAGTCGCCAGGCTTGCATAACTTCTCTGGATAGCTACCAAACTGACCACGCTCGCAAGCGCGACAAGCAGCACCACTACCCCAACACGCTTCATCATAGATTGACGATACGCACGAGTATACCCCGTTGTTTTTTTCCTCATTTGTGTTTCCTGTTAAACCCTTACGCGTAAACTATAGCATAAGCATAATTCTATCGCAAGCAACAATACGCTATACTAAATATGATATGAAACACAAACTCCACCGCCACTGGCGCAGTGTACCTTCATCGGTACGGCGACCAATCACCCTCATCATCGGCTTCACGCTCCTCCTGACATCAGCTGCTATCGGCTGGCTACCTGGGCCGGGTGGCATACCAGTATTTTTACTTGGTATTTTCGTCCTGGCGAGCGAATTTAAATGGGCTGATGACTTCGGCCGAATCATCCTCCGTCTCATCCACGACATCGGTCGGTGGTTCCGAAGTCACCCCGTGATCGGCACACTTGCCGCCCTCACAAGCCTCGCGATCAGCAGCACCATCTCGTATATGCTTTTTATACGTAAATAACATACTTGACTTTATACACATACTATGTTATCATAAACACAATAGCCTTAGGAGCAGTTTATGATCAAAGTGGTGCGTCGTATTGGGATAATTATTGGTATTGTCTTCATCTTGAGTCAACCTCAAGTCCTTAACGAGCTTTTTGCCCTTTTGTTCGTCGGCATCGTACCAATGACCAATATAGCCCTACCTTTCTGGATCATGGCGCCCCTCCTCGGCATACTTTGTGTTATCTGCCTGAACTGGCTCATCAGACAAGATGTCATGATCGGCGACACCCCCAACCAAGAGAAAATCGCGAAATCCCGCGCTCGTCGTCATGTCCTCCGCGAAACCACAAAGCAGAAAAAGATTATTACGAAACCCACTACCAGGCAGCGCACTCGTAAACGCTACCAAACAGTATCAAGCTAAGGCAAGCTACGGCGTCGTTACGGCGCGACGCTCTCAGCCCAGAGCTGTAACTCTTCGAGTAGATATGTGTCGGCGCCAGAACGCTGAAGCCGTTCGAGTATCTCAAAGTAGCCTGGCAATAATTTCTGGAGTTTCGTCTCACGATATTCTTCCCATTTTGTATGCTCATCTTCACCGAGACTCTCCGGGAACTGACGTGCTTTGTAGCGAAATAGTAGCTCGGGCAACCGCTCATCGATAAACTGCGGGTGAAAATCAGCCAGTTCATTGGCATCCGCTGCCCGCACCGCGGAGCATCGACCTTTATCTTTGTCGCTCATGAATCCGTCATAGAGTTGGTGCTCGACATCGGTTGATGATTCGTACGGTTCGCGCATCTCGAAAGCTTCCTGGACGGCTGCACCAAATGTCGGATTGGTCGACAAGATCGCAAGATGTCTCTGGATATCAGTCAGATCGATCGCCAGTCGCTGACGTGCTGACTCGTCGAGGACACCGACCGGCGCCACAGCTGGGCAGCGATTGTAGGCCAACTCTTTGACCGGTAGTGCGACAAACCCCTCGACTTTACGCGCATCACGATTGGCGAAGATGACACTCGCCAGCTGTCGCGGGCCGGCCGTCAGAAACGGCGTCGGATCATAACGAAGATCATAGACCAGCACCGAGCCTGGCTTTGTACCGGGAGCAATCGGAAATGAGACGGTCGTCTTCTCGTAGGCTGGATCGTAGCGACCGGACGTGTAGACAAACGGCTTGGGATCGTCGAGACTGACGAGCTGCCCGACGGCTTTTTTGTCGCGGAGCGAGAACAAATAATCATATAATTTTCGCTGTTTGGTACGGATCAGTCGCGCCAGGTCGATGAGTACCTCGACATCGCTCAGCGCATCATGGGCGTGCGTGTGCGTCAGATTGTTTGCCTTGCCGAGTAGCTCGAGTTTGTTGACCGCCTTGCCCGTCTCGTCAGTCGGCCACTCGATACCATCCGGCCGAAGTGCCCGCGTCATGCGGACGACGTCCAGCATATCCCAGCGCCCACGGCCATTGGCCCAGGCCCATTCGTATGGATCATAAAAATTCCGCCACAAGGTATGGCGGATAAACTCATCATCAAACCGCACACTGTTGAAACCAACGGCGATTGTATCGTCTGTAAAGACATCGCTCATGATGATGTCACAAAATTCTTTCTCACCATAGCCGTCCGTGAGTGTCGACTGGGGCGTGATACCCGTCACCATGATGGCATCCGGACTCGGCAGGATATCGTCAGTTATCTTCACGAGTATATTGACCGGCTCACCGATCGGCTGCAGATCCATATCAGTCCGCTGACCGGCAAACTGCATGATACGATCATCACGCGCACTAAAGCCGCTCGTCTCCAGGTCATAGAAAAAGAATGTCTGAGCCATATGTATAGTATAAGGTAGATTGTAAATAGATGGGAAAATAAAAACACCCTTCGATGGGTGAGGTAGTCTTATAGATGGAAAAACCGTATCAGGTAGTAGTGTGTGGTCGTGGCGGGCGACAGAGATGGTCAACTCGGGAATTCCCCGAGGACTGCTACGCATCTACGCGTAACCTCTCTGCCGCCCGCCAGTATGCAGTGCCCGAACCCGTCGTAATCTAGCTCCGAGGCTTTGCCTGGTGGGAGGCTTTGCCTGGTGGTCTTGGGCTGCTAGTAGCCCATCCCCAGATTCCGGCTCTGGCAGGCCTTTCCGAGATTCATCTCTCGTAGAGCAGAAGCTGCATGGCTTACCTTTCTGTTGTCGGTGGGGTTGGCCTTTGCTCGGGGCGATGGCCAAGCCCCTAGGCCTATCGAAAACCACGAACGTCGAGCATAGAACTCCTTCCGTGTGTGCGGGCTCGATGCCCGCGACGTTGTTCGTCGCCGAGGAGGGGTCACATGTTGGTGAAGATGTCGGTCATGCTGGGCGGACCCATCGTGGCACTTCCTTTCTCTTGAATGAGAAGCCTCATCCACGCACGTGGACGTCGGAGGGTTCTCTAGCCGGGCTGGCGGTGCGATTTACCAGCGTGCAACATACGACATATCTCACGATCGTCATACACTCGACGCTGGCAAATCAGTTACTACCTGATACGTTAAGGTACCAGCCAACAGGGATTAATTATCCCCAAGGCGATACTAACTAATATCATACTACTATATTATATGTTTGTCAATACTATTTTATAAAATGTCTCTCATATTCGCACATGCTAAACTATGTATATGAGCCGCGCCCACACTACCAAACAAATCGATTTCATCCTGCGCCGGATCGGTGCCGATGGTCTGGGTGGTGTACGCGTCACCGCGACGAGTTATGCTGGTGCTCTCGAGCAGTTAACTGGCGTACCGCCGACGCTATCGACACGATTTGTGGCCGAGCTACGTCGTCAGGCGCTCGTCGAATGGAGTAAAACTGCTGACGAAATCCGCATCCAGCTATCAGTCAAAGGCATCCATCGCCTCCAGCGCGCGGCGATCACTGATCTCGTGGTCCCCGTACCAGACAGTTGGGATGGCCACTGGCGCATGGTGCACTTTGACCTGCCGGCCCGCCACAAACATGAACGCTACGTCTTCACCTCGCAGCTACGACGACTAGGTTTCGTCATGCTGCACGACAGCACGTGGTATCATCCATATCCGTGCTTTGCTGTCGTCGAGACACTTGTACAGTATTGCGGCATCAGTCGCTATGTCACCATGGCCGAGATCACCCAGCTCGATGTCATGACAACGCGGCGACTACACCGCGCCTTCCCGGGTCTTACGACTCACGAAGTGTAAACGTCGACGAGTCACCGATACGCAGCAGACTACTGCCATCTGCACCCTGACGAGATAGCTCATGCATGATACCGCGTTTTTTCATGATGTCGCGCAAACGGTTGACGCTATGAACATTTGCAAAGTCCGTGCGGGCGGCAAATTTCTCGATCTTGGCACCGGTGATGTAATATTCCTCTTCGAGTTTCTCGATATGCCAGGCATCATCGATCATATCCCCCGAGAGGGTAATCGTCGGGATGGTGTCATCATCAGCTTCATCAGTCGCCTCGGCTTTGGCGACGCGTTCCGATGCAACCAGCTGTGCGAGTGTGCGCAGCAACTCTGTAAGCCCAGTGTGTGCTGTCGAAGAAATCGCAAAGATCGGCGTACCGGCCGCTACTACTGCCGTGAGGGCATCGGTCTGCA
>JBATPJ010000037.1:0-9575 GCA_049291395.1 Saccharimonadales bacterium (SeqCode)
GAGTGGTAGTTGTGGCCAAAGGCTCAAACAAATCATCGAAGACACTGAGTGTCTATTCCAATCTCACGAACCGTCGCAAAGTTAAAAAAGACGCCAAATCACGGCGCAAAGCCGAATATCTCGCGACTCTCCCGAAGCACCCCGTCAAGCGGGTGTTCTACCGACTGCACCCCAAACGCTTCTGGTCGTACTGGTTTAGCCGCGAAGGCCTCATCATGTCGGGCAAAATCGTCGGCGTCGGCGTACTCCTCGTCGTCCTGCTCATCGCAGGGCTCTTCGCCTACTACGGCCAAGAAATCGCCTCGATCCGACCCGGTGAACTCTCGAGCCGCGTCCAGACTACCGTCAGCCGCTACTACGACCGCAACGGCGAACTACTATGGGAAGACAAAGGCTCTGGCGACTACAAACTCGTCGTCAAATCAGAAGAGATCTCACAGCAGATGAAAAACGCTACCATCGCGATCGAAGATAAAGACTTCTACAAACACGGCGGCTTCAGCCTAACCGGTATTGTCCGCGCTACCTGGAACAACTTCAAAGGCGGCGACACCCAGGGTGCATCAACCTTGACACAGCAACTTGTCAAACAGGTCTTCTTCCGCGACGAATCCGGCGACCGCAGCTTTGGCGGCGTCCCGCGCAAGATCAAAGAGACCATCCTCGCTATCGAAGTCGAACGCTCGTACAACAAAGACCAGATCCTGACCATGTATCTCAACGAGTCATCGTATGGTGGTCGCCGCAACGGTGTGCAATCAGCCGCTCGGACGTACTTCGACAAGGATGCCAAAGACTTGACTCTCGCCGAGGCATCATTCCTTGCATCCATCCCACAGCAACCCGGACGATTCAACCCGTACAATGCTCTCGAAGATCCGGATGCCAAAAAAGATCTCGTCGCCCGTCAACATACTACTCTCGACTATATGGCTGAACAAGGCTATATCACGAAAGCTGAAGCAACCGAAGCCAAGAAGATAGCTATCCTTGATACTGTCAAACCACAATCAGACCAATTTGCCGGCATCAAGGCACCGCACTTTGTCCAGTACGTCAAAGGTCAGCTTGAAGCCGAACTCGGCCAAGCAACCGTCGGCGCTGGTGGACTTACCATCAAGACTACTCTCGACTGGCGAGCTCAGCAAATTGTTGACCAGGCGTTTGTCGACCTCTTCAACGGCCCTATGCCTCGCTCGGCCAACTTCGACAACGGCGCAGCCACCGTCATCGATGTCCCGACCGGCCAGATCCTCGCCATGCGTGGCAGTCGTGACTACGACTATCCTGGCTACGGCTCCGTCAACTCATCAGTCGCCTATCTACAGCCTGGTTCAAGTATCAAACCATTAGTTTTCTCTGCACTCTTCAAACAGCGTGACGGCGTTAACTACGGTGCCGGCTCCATCCTGTCCGATGAGCCACTGCCGCAAAGTGTCTATACGACCGGTGATGGCAAATCCGTCATGAACTTTGACAACAAATTCCGCGGCGCTATCCCGATTCGTTCCGGCCTTGCCGAATCACGCAACATCCCAGCTATCAAAGCAATGTACATCGCCGGACGCGATCTCACCCTCAACACTATCCATGATATAGGCGACAAATCCTACTGTACCAACGGCGCCAACCGCGAGGTCGGTCTCGCCGCGGCCATTGGTGGCTGTGAGGTCAAACAAGTTGAGCACACTGAGGCATTTGCCACAATCGCCCGCCTCGGAGTCTACAAATCACCCGCAACGGTGCTCGAAGTCAAAAACTCCGAAGGCCAAGTCATCAAGAAATGGAAAGATGAAGGCTCGCAGGTTATCGATCCACAAATCCCTTATATCATCGCCGACATCCTCAGTGATGATACTGCCCGCTCTCCATCCTATGGCCGCGGCGCATCCGGCCTCGTCGTACCTGGTGTCAAGACATTTACTAAGACTGGTACAAGTAACGCTGGCACCAAATCAAAAGACCTTTGGATGATGAGCACCAGCCCTCGTGTCGCGCTCGGCATGTGGGTCGGTAACCACGACACTCGTCCGATGAGCGACGCACTTAGTAGCCGTATCGGGCCGACAGTCAACAAGATTATGGGACCGCTCCACACCGACGTCTTCGCTAAAGATGGTTCGTGGAAAGCCGGTGATTGGTTCACGCAGCCCGCTGGTGTCCAGCGACTAACTGTCAGCGGACGAAGTGACCTGTTCCCATCGTGGTATAACAATTCTCAGTCCAACCCGACAGAAAAGATCACCTTTGACAAAGTCTCGAAGAAAAAAGCCACAGACTGTACCCCGGAGAGCGCCAAAGAGACCCTCGATGTCCAGAAATTCACCGATCCGATCACAAAGAAAGTACTATACATCTCACCAGCCGGCTACGACGCCAACGCTGATGACGACATCCACAAATGTGACGACGTGCAGCCATATGTCACGCTGATCACGCCCGGTTCGCCTAGCAACAAGAAAATTACCGCCAGTGTCTCACAAGGAACCCACTCAATACAGTCGGTCGTCTTCTCAGTCGGCGGCGAAGAAGTCGGCACCATGTCAGGCAACGGCAGCGGCAACTACGTCATGGACTACAACGGGCCAAAGTCTGGCACGATCACCGTCACTGTCACCGACAGCGCACTCTATACTGGATCGCTCAGCAACTCAAGCTGGTAGCTCGAGACTGAAATTCAATTAGCTATTTGCGAGATCAATCATCGTATCTTCACGACTTCGCTTCGGCTGATGATTTGTCCGAGTAGGCTTACGGCGATTGTTCGGGCGTGACGGAGTCGGAGATGGTGCTGCCACGACCGCTGGAGCCTTCGGTGATTGGCGAGCAGACTTGAGGCGTGCGAAAACCATTCGACCGGCTTCGGTTTGCAGTACACGTATCGTTTCGGCCTCGACGACCTGACCGATGGCACTTTTGGCCTGATCGATCACGACCATCGTACCATCATCGAGATAGCCCACACCCTGGTCTTTGTTTTGGCCCGCTGCGACGATAGCTACCGAGATCGTTTCGCCCGGTAGGTGCATCGGCCTCAGCGCGTGCGCTAACTCGTTGACATTGACGACGATGATCTGCTCAGTCTTTGCTACTTTGTTGAGGTTGTAATCAGTCGTACAAAGCCTGGCATTGAGCTTTTTCGCCAGGACGATCAGCTGCTCATCGACACCCTCAGGATGCGTGGCGCCATCATCGTAGTTCGTCACGGTGATATGTCGTATCTCCTGCAGTTCACTGATGACATCGAGGCCATAGCGTGCTCGTTCGCGCTTGTCATGATCGGCTCGATCGGCCATATATTGTAGCTCCCGTACGACACTTCTCGGGATGATGATCTCGCTCGACAGGAAGCCTGAGCGAGCGATGGCGACGATGCGGCCATCGATGAGAGCGCTGGTATCGCAGACGATTTTGGACAGCGGTACTCTACGCTGCTGGACGGCGGGTGCGATGGCGCGATACGTCAGATAGCTTGTCTCGACGGCGACAAGCGTCGCAATAATTTCTAAATAGGTCATGATTTCTCTTTCGTTTTAACAGTTAGATAGGTTTGGAGCACGGTCCGAAGGTCGCGGGCTGGTCGTATGAAAGCGTCACTCGGCTTCGTCTCGGGTGCTACCGCGTAGGTAAAACCGAGCTTCCGAGCCTCAGCGATACGTTTGATGCTGCCACTCGACGAGCGGATCTCACCACCCAGGCCGACTTCACCGTACACCACCGCTTCCTGGTCCATGGCGCGTCCGGCCGCCGCGCTGGCGATCGCCATGCAGACACCGAGATCGGCTGCTGGGTCACGTAGTTTGAGCCCGCCGACAACATTGACGAAGATGTCTTTGTCGCTGAGGTTTAGTTTGGTACGTTTTTCGAGGACGGCGACGAGTAGATTGAGCCTGTTGAGGTCAAAGCCGCTGGCGGTGCGTTTCGGATAGCCGAAGCTTGTCGGGTTGACGAGCGCCTGGATCTCGACCAGGAGCGACCGGTTGCCTTCCATGGTAGCGAGAATTATCGAACCGTCAGTGCTTGAACGTTCCGCAAGCAAACTGGCCGAAGGATTGTCGACGGGCACCAGTCCACGATCTTGCATCTCAAATATCGCGAGCTCTGCAGTGCTTCCATAGCGGTTTTTGATAGCGCGTACCATCTTGAACCCTCCATAGCGATCGCCCTCAAATTGCAATACGACATCAACGAGATGCTCCATGACTTTCGGTCCGGCGATACTGCCCTCTTTGGTGACGTGACCGACTAGCATGACCGCGGTGTGCGACCGTTTAGCCGCCTGGATGATCAGGTTAGTTGCATTCGTAATCTGACTGACGGTACCCGGTGCACTGGCGATCTCCGTCATCACCAGCGTCTGGATCGAGTCGACGATTACCAGCTGATAGTCACTACTGGCGATCGTCGCGGCGATGTCATCGGCGCTTGTCGTACTGACCAATGATAGCTGCGCTTCGGGCGAAGCACCGAGTCGATCGGCACGCAATTTTACCTGGCCCGCCGACTCCTCGCCAGTGATATACAGTACCTTGTCGCGGCGCGCGACGTTGGCACAGAGCTGAAGGAGCAGTGTGCTTTTGCCGATCCCAGGTTCACCAGCGACCAAGATCACCCCGCCCGACATCAAACCACCACCTAGGACAACATCAAGATCAGCGATGCCAGTAGATATCCGGTTTTTGACCGTATCGACTGCGACGTCTTGTAGCGATTCGACTTTCAGTTTCTGGCCAGCTGAGCGCTGGACGACGGCTTTGCCGGTCGCGATCGGCGCCGACTCGACGAGGCTATTCCATGCCCCACAGTTTTCACACCGCCCCGCCCATTTGCCGTAGGTCGCCCCGCATTGCTGGCACACGTATTGAGTCTTCGTCTTGATCATATCTCTATATAGTATAGCAAGTTACGCATTGCCGCCGCATCAACAGCGGCCGAGAAGCACGTTATAGTGACGGTGCTTCCGGTAGTGCAGTCGAATTGATACTCTTCTGAAGGCCTTCTGCGGTGGTGTTGAGTGCATCGAGTTCGGCTTTCTTTTGGTTATACAGATCGATCTGGCCGTTGATCGCGTCCCTATCCGCCTGGAGTCTCTCTTGGCGCGCGACAAGCCTATTACGCTCGACAGTAAACGCTGCCTGATCGGCGAATCCCCCGCCATCAGCCCGTCGGTTAAAGTTCGTGATATCTGCCTGAAGTGTTGCCAGAGCATTGGTATATGTTGACGAGGCGGTGGCGACTTGATCAGCAAGACTATTCATCTCTGCGACGAGCGATTGTTGCTTTTGCTCGATCTCATCGAAGACTTTTTCATACTTGCTGCTCAGCGCAACGACATCGCTCCGCTTTACAAAATACCGTGCATAATACGACTCCAGCTCAGACGATAACGAACCGATCTCCGTGCCGAGGATCGAGTGGAGTTCATTGAGGCGCTCACCCGGCTCAGTCTTGGCGTAGAGGTCAAGCCGGGCTTGAAGCTTTGGGTTGGTGATATGCTGGGTTTGCTGTTCGATGAGCGCATCGATACGCGCTCGTTCACCTACACTAAGTCGATCGTAGGCAGCATGGAGCATCTCATGTGCCGCTGTCACCTCGCGGATGCCATACAGCCGAGCATCGGTGATATTAAAGATATATATCTGACGACTTGCATAGCAACCGAGCACAGCGGATTTCTCGACGAGCTGCTGACAGTGTTGGTTGAACGCCTCGCGGTCGTCGATCTTTGGATGTGAAGCATAAAAATAAAATGTGCCTTCATCAGTCATCGCCACTCTCTCGGTGATAGCCGCCACATCGGCCGTCGGTTTGTAATCCCAGACCGATAGCTGATCGACGACAAATTGCCGGTTCACCATCACCCAGACAGCAGCAGCAAGGAGCGCTAGTAGTATGAACAGCCTGACAAGGCTATGACGCGGTTTGGGCGACACGTGACTCCATTTCTTCGATAGCTGACACGATGATCTCACCTTTCTTCGCCTCGACGCGAACGATAGTGCCTTTTTCGTATTTCCCGGCGATCAGACCCTCAGCGATCGGATGCTCGATGTCGTTTTGCAGGACGCGACGCAGTGGCCGGACACCGTGATGCGCATTGTAGCCTTTGTCCATCAGGACTTTTTTGGCTTTCGAGGTCACGACAAGACCGATACCTTTGCGACTCAGGCGTTTTTGCAAATCAGCGACCTGCAGATCAAATATCTTGCTGACTTCACGGCGACTGAGCGCATGGAAGACGACGATATCATCAAACCGGTTGATCAGCTCAGGTCGCATCATGCCTTCGAGTGATTTACGAGCGGCGGCTTCGTTGCGACCGTGGACGACAGCGAGATCATCACGATCCTGGCGCGTCGCCGTGTCAAAGCCCATCTCCGCCTCGCGGTACATGGCTTCACTCCCGAGGTTGCTCGTCAAGATGACGATGGTATTGGTAAAGTCGACTTTGCGACCTTTGGCATCGGTCAGCGTGCCATCTTCGAGCAGCTGCAGTAGCAGCTGGAAGACGTCACGATGAGCTTTCTCGATCTCATCGAAGAGCACGACGCTATATGGCTGGCGGCGAATCTTGTCAGTCAGCTGTCCGCCATCTTCGTAGCCGACGTAGCCAGCTGGCGCACCGACCAGACGACTGGTGGTGTGATGCTCGCGAAATTCGCTCATATCGATCTTGATCAGAGCATCATCGCTGCCGAAGACTTCTCGCGCCAGCACCCGAGCCAGCTCCGTCTTGCCGACACCAGTCGGACCCATGAAGACAAATGAGCCGATCGGACGCGTCCCACTGGTGATACCACTCCGCGCACGGCGAATCGCTTGGGCGACTTTGGTGATCGCTTCGTGTTGGCCGATGATTGATTTGCCGAGATGCGTTTCGAGTTTCGACAGGAGTGACATCTCCGAGCGTTTCAGCTGTCGCACGGGGATGCCGGTCATCGTCGCGACGGCTTCGGCAATGATATCGCTCGTCAGACGTGATGCGGCAGACGATTTGGCAGCTGTCGTCAGCTCATCGAGCTTTTCGCGCAGTCGACTCATCCGCATCTTGTAGAGTGCGGCTCGCTCATAATCCTCGGCGGTGGCGGCTTCCTCCATCTTGTCTTCAAGGTGTCGAATCTCACGGTTGAGCTCACGGCTTTTTCCCGGTTTTTGGCCACTTTTGACGCGTACCAGCGCAGCCGCTTCGTCGATGACATCGAGTGCTTTATCGGGCATGTGACGCTCTGAAACGTAGCGATCGGCCATATAGACGGCATCCTCGACGACTTCGTCGCTCATGGTGACGCCGTGGTACGACTCGTAGTGACCGCGCAGGCCGCGGACAATGGCGACCGTGTCGGCATAGCTAGGCTCTGGCACCATAACAGACTGCAGACGTCGCTCGAGAGCGGCGTCTTTTTCGATGTGTTTGCGGTATTCGTCGAGCGTCGTGGCGCCGATCAGACGTACCTGACCACGAGCCAGGGCCGGCTTCAGCATATTGGCGGCATCCATACTGCCTTCGGCCGATCCAGCGCCGACGAGCAGGTGCATCTCGTCGATGAAAGCGATGGCGTTTTTGTCGGCTGCGAGTTCATCGATGACTTTTTTGAGGCGTTCTTCGAACTCTCCGCGGTATTTGGTACCAGCTACCATACCAGGCAGGTCGATCAAGATGATTCGTTTGTCACAGAGGTGCTCGGGCACTTCTTCGGCGGCAATTCGCTGCGCCAGGCCTTCGACGATGGCGGTCTTGCCGACACCCGGATCACCGATCAATATCGGATTGTTTTTCGTCCGGCGGCTCAGGATGGTGATCATCCGAGTGATCTGTTCATCGCGGCCAATGACTGGATCGAGCTTGCCCTCACGGGCCAGCGCCGTCAGGTCAGAGCCAAATTTACCGAGGGCTGGCTGGCGACTACGCTGCGTCTTGACATGGGGCGTGCCTTGAGCAGCCTCACCATCAGCGTGCTGTCGACTGAGATAGTTTTCGATATCGGCCAGTAGCTCATCGACGTTGACATGCATATCACGCAGTAGCACCGTCGCGCGGGCGTTTTTCTGACTAAGGATACTAAAGAGGATATGCTCCGTACCACAGTAATCTTGGCGAAATTCCTGAGCGACATCCCAGCTCATGCGGAGTGTCAGTTTGGCGGTCTCGCTGAGGCCCTTGGCCCCGACGCTGACGACCAGCGCCCGCGGCGTGAGGTTGAGCGATGCCTGGGCTCGTTCGAGTGTCACACCGGCATCGGCAAGCAGCTTCGCGCCGACTGATGTCTCCTGTGCGAGCACACCGAGCAGTAGATGCTCAGTGCCGATATATGAGCTTCCAAGGCTCCGCGCTGTCAGCTCGGCATGTTGCAAGCTACCGCGCGCATTGTCGGTCAGATGGTCGATAAAATCTGCGAAATTTTCTGGCACTATACTATCCCCTCTTCGAGCTTTTGGCCATTTATCCGTCGCATGCTCGTTACGCTACCTAGTATAGCAAAACTAGCACTCGTCATGCAAGAGTGCTAAATTGGATTTGTGGGTCGACCTACCAAACATCTAGCACACTAGTATCCACCATTGCGTGCTCGTAGCCTTTCAGGCTTTGCAAGTATTCAATTGGTGTCATCATGCCTAGCATACTATGCGGGCGGTAAAAATTGTAATCCAGACAGTCGTCGTTACAGAACTCTTTTAGTTCAACGAGCGTATGTGAGTTTGTTGTTAGCCTTCTGTATCTATCTTTGTCTACGCCATGTGGCCGCTCTACTCGACCATTGAGATGTGGTGACGAAGGTGGGATTCGTAAGTGCTCAATACCGTGTTCTTTCAACCAGGTGACAGTCGGACATTCAGTTTCTGGTTTGACCTGTGGCAGATGATCATACGTAAACTCTGTGCCATTGTCGGTCTGGATACCTTTGAAGGTGAAAGCCGGACTAAAGAACCGCATTGCATGTTCTAGGAAGTCGATCGTTGTCTGCGGGTCATACCCTGGATAGATACGCTTGTACTTGATCCTTGTAGCGCAGTCGACGATGTCGTACTGGTAGCCACTTCGTTTCCAGTGCTTTACATCCATTTGACCTACTTCTCCTGGATAGTATTCACGGTCACTGAGTTGGCGCGTCTTACGTACCTTTCTCTTGCGCTTCTTGAGCATTGCCGCACGCTTGAGGATGTTATGGACGCCGTGCACTGAAACACGAGTGTCGTAGTCTCGCCCAAGGACATAGGCAAGAGCATTCTCGCCGTACCCAAGACCCAGGCGTAGTTGCAAAACTAAACTTACCAATTCTTCGTCGGCGTCATTTGCATGACTTTTGGGAGTACGAGGCAAGTCGTACAGACTCGTCAGGTCTTTGTCTTGCTCGAGCCAGCGACGATGCCAGTAGTAATACGTACGTCTGGGGATCCCGTAGAACTTACAAGCAGCGCTCACGTTAGCAAGCTCTTCGGCTTTACGAAACCACCCCAAACGAATCCGTGCACCATACACGAGTAGTTGCTTCTCGGTCATATTTCTGTATCTCACTTTCACTCCTTTCTACTTTAGTAGGGTGATGGAAGTGTGCAAGATGTATGGGAGGTTAATA
>JBATPJ010000038.1:0-1861 GCA_049291395.1 Saccharimonadales bacterium (SeqCode)
GACCTACGGTGGCGACAAGCGTATGATCGGCAATCTCGTCACCCGCACCGCCTACGGCGACCTGATTGGCTATGAAAATCACAGTGGTATGACCGTACTCGGCGACGACCAGAAAGCACTCGGCACCGTGGTCCGTGGCGACGGCAACAATGGCAAAGATAAGACTGAAGGTGCCGTATATCGATATGTCTTTGGCAGCTATCTCCATGGCTCACTCTTGCCCAAAAATCCGGTATTTGCCGACGCTCTGATCGAGTACGCGGCGATGCATCGCTATGGTAGCTTCGAGCCCGGTATTATCGACGATCATTTTGCCGATGAAGCACGACGTATCGCAAGCACCCGACCCCGTTAAATTGGGTATGTCTTTGAGCTTATGTCACTAACGTAGCTGATCGATATCTTTTACGACCTGGTCGCCATGACCAAGTGGCGTGACACGACCATAGACTTTCTGCACGACACCACTCGGATCGATCAAAAACGTCTTGCGCAAAATTCCCTCATTCCCAAACATCTTTTTACCCCATGCGCCATAGGCCTCGATCGTCTCTCTCGCTGGATCAGATAACAAGGTAAATGTCAGAGAATATTTCGTCTTAAATGCGCGATGCTCTTCGGGAGTATCCATCGATACGCCGACAATCGTCGCCCCACTCTGCTCGAGTAGCGCACGACTATCTCGGAGGCTACAGGCTTCGATAGTACAGCCCGGCGTATCGTCTTTTGGGTAAAAATACAGCACCAGCCATTTTCCGCGGTAGTCACTAAGGCTGTGGCGCTCGTCGTCATCACCAACCAATGAAAAATCCGGAGCTGGATAAGGTGCTGCCATATTAGTACGCCTCAAGACTTGCCATCAGCGCATCAAAATCAGTCCGCATTTGGGGCGACAAGAGCACGTCGGACTCGGCCACGTGCTGTGCCGGCGTTGTGATCCCAGATGCTCCAGCAAAATCACGATAAAATGCAGCGTATCCGACGCGGTAGTGCGGTGCGTTAACCACCTTGTACCCTCTCATACAGATACCTGACTGCAGGAGGTTTGATACCTCTTCGGTCATAGCATATCCGCCCGCCGAGCTGACAAGTGAGCGCGTGGCAAACTCTAGGTCAGCGCCACTTCCGACTTGTCCATGCCATTCGGTATTGTAGCTACTGAGTGGCGGGACTTGGTTACCAGGATCAAAGCAGATACCATCACGACCGACTGTCGTCGACCAATCCTCACTCACCGCACCAACCTGGACCAGGGACATGTCGGCAAATTTGACGACCTGCCGATAACCAGTATCATCGCTCGCTAACTTCGCATCATGAACCGTCGATGCACCCCATGTACTCGGGTAGCAAAATTTCATACCGAAGCTCGAACTAGCAAAAGCCGTCTTGTCCGATGGGCACTCGATAGTGTCTGCATCTGTAGGCGTCGGTTCGGTTGTCGTCTCCTTGGAAGTATCATCATTTTTCAGTATCGAATTTGATTCGATCACCTCTGGCTGGCTCTGCATTATCCACCACCACAGACCACCCGCGATGATCGCCGCAGCGAGGAGTATGATGAGTGTCAGCTTTGAGATAACCGGTTTCTTTTGCGGCGCATCAGGTGGTTGCGCAGGGGTTTGGGTTGGTGGTACTGGTACAGATTGTTTGTCGTCCATATGCCTCCTTGACGTATATCACTATGGTATCACAAATGACTTGGGTAGAGGTGGTCTGATCTGGACCGACCGCCCCATCTTCCCGAACGATGCACGCTACCAGACTTTTGCATAGTCAAGTCCGAAGACTCGCGCTAGCAGCCATTGTAGCCCGAACATCCCAACCGCCCATGCCGATACAAATAGCATCACCGTCCAGA
>JBATPJ010000039.1:0-1974 GCA_049291395.1 Saccharimonadales bacterium (SeqCode)
GTGCTACTCATCCAGCTGATCAACATGATGCGTTTCCCGATCTTCAATATGAGCTTTATCGTCGATAACACTCAGAAGGCGATCGCGGGCAGCAAGGATTATTTCAAAGTCATGGAGATGAAGCCGACGGTTGCTGACCGTGATCACGCGCCAGCGCTTGAGGTCAAAAAAGGCGTTGTCGCCTATGATGACGTATCGTTTAGCTACGACAAAGGCGACCAGGTGCTCCACGATGTATCATTTGACATCCAGCCAGGTGAGAAAGTAGCGCTGGTCGGCGAGAGCGGAGAGGGTAAGACCACACTGACTAGTCTGCTGCTGCGGCTCTACGATCCACAGTCCGGGCAGATCACTGTCGATGGTACGCCGATTCAGAATGTCCGCCAGACGAGCTTGCGCGAAAAAATCGCCGTTGTCTTCCAGGATCCGGCGCTATTTAGCGGTACGATCCGTGAAAATATCGCCTATGCCAATCCGCATGCGACGGAGCGCGACATTGAGCGCGCCGCCAAAGCCGCCAATGCACTCGACTTTATCGACAAACTCGAAAATCGCTTCGATACCGAGATCGGTGAGCGTGGGCTCAAACTAAGCGGTGGCCAGAAGCAGCGTATCGCCATTGCTCGTGCGATCCTCAAAGATGCGCCGATACTTATCCTCGATGAGGCGACGAGTAGCCTCGATAGTCGCGCTGAGAAACTGGTCCAGGAAGCGCTCGATCGGCTCATGAAAGGCCGCACTACTATGATCATTGCGCACCGACTGAGCACTATCGCGCATGTCGATCGGATCGTCACGATCAAAAATGGCAAGATCGATGAGATTGGTACCCCGCACGAGCTAGCCAAGACCGGTGGGATCTATGCACAGCTACTCGATCTTCAGATGGGTACGACGGAAGCGGCGAAGAAACGTCTCAAACAGTTTGAGATTGATATATAATAGTTAGTAATAGGTGAAAAATATTTTGGAGGTTACATATGGCGTCTGAGCTTTCGACAAGTCGCGGTCAACGAATGGTGATTTGGATCATCGCTATTGTCATGATGGTGGGTACACTAGGGTCTTTCTTCTTGTTTATGCTGCCGGCGGCAAGTACGCCGGTCAAAACACAGGCTGAGCTGGACTATGCAAAGCAACTAGAAGAATACAAAAAGCAGCAAGCAGAAGCCGACAGGATTTGTCCAAGTACGTCGGTGAAACCGATTGCCAAGGTCGATCCTGTACCGGTGCCACCTGAGCTGACGGCTACCGAGCAGATCGCTGAAGTTCGTACTGAAGATATCGTCGTCGGTGATGGCGCCGAGGTCAAGGCAGGGGACTGTGTCGAGCTGTTCTATCACGGCGTGCTTGCGAGTGATGCCAAGGCGTTTCAGGGTGGCGACAACTACGCGACCGGTGAAGCGTATCGTTCACTTACGAGTGGCTTCGTGCAGGGGTTCTCTAAAGGTCTGGTCGGTATGAAAGTCGGCGGCGAGCGCAAAGTCTTCATCCCAGCCGCAGAGGGTTATGGCGAACAGTCACAAGGCGAGATCCCTGCCAA
Source organism: Saccharimonadales bacterium (SeqCode) (assembly GCA_049291395.1). GTDB lineage: Bacteria > Patescibacteriota > Saccharimonadia > Saccharimonadales > Saccharimonadaceae > JAPUDQ01. Next base: position 1,544 of record JBATPJ010000039.1, read on the forward strand.
TTCTGACCTTATCTTCGCGATCAAAGTTGTCGGCATCTACGTCGCGCAATAAGCCAAAAATACAACATATAGCGTATTGATTATGCTTATCGACGCTATATAATGGGTATTAGAAAGTTGGAGGGTAAAAAATGTCAAAACAAATTACTATTTATACACGTACGACGTGTGCCTACTGCGTGCAGGTCAAAAAGCTACTTGATCTTAAAGGCAAGACGTACAATGTCATCAATATCGACGACGATCGTGATGCCGAAGCAGCGATCATCGCTAAGAGTGGCGCCCGTACAGTGCCAGTCGTGACGGTGACGGACGAGACGGGTCATGAGCAAGTTGCCAGCATCGGCTGGAATCCTGGCGCGCTGATGTCAGCCGTTGCGTGAAGGGTATAGGGCGTGACGACGGTCGTTTCAAAATTATTTTAGAAACTA
>JBATPJ010000040.1:0-1775 GCA_049291395.1 Saccharimonadales bacterium (SeqCode)
CTCAACGCCAACATCGGCGCTGTCCCGGTACCAAACAGTGTCAATGTCTTCGGCTACGTCGGCATGGAGAACTCGATCGACGAGCAAGGTGTCGCCCAGACCGAAGCGGTCAAAAGTGCCGAAGGTCCACTGACCGGCGCCCTCGAGACCCTCGCGTGGTACGCTGCAGCTCTCAAAACCGCCCGCGGTTAGTCCTCGCCTCTATACGACCTCTTGACATTTCATGGCGCTTGTGCTATGATGAACAGAGGTAAACGAAAAAAACAAATATGTCCACCACGACAACTGAACATCTGCAGCCTGTTGAAACCGCCCGTGATCGGTCGTATCCGTTTGGGTATAACCTCAATGTTCTTCGAGCGATGCGTAACAGTGGTGAAATTAGCTCAAAAGGTCCACGATCCGCAGATAGTCCTGAGCATATCAATCCGACGGTGATCGAGATGGCTCTTGCCGTGCAGTGGTCAAAGGGTAAAAATCACGAAGCAGCTGTTGCGATAGCGAAAGAAATGAATAAGCTCGCCGAACGGGGAAAAGTTGAGCTCACTTTTCATGATTCTGCCGCGCTAGCCTCTGAGGCGGCACGAGTAGCGACGATAGCGGGATATCCTAAGACTGCGTCAGGAGCCCGTGCTGTAGCTCGACTGACCGTAGCGGGAGGTTCTGAATATGCTGAAGAATACTTGGGTCCTGCCTTTGTCGACGAGCTTCGTGAACTTGCAGGTGATGATACTGAACTTGCGACTACGATCGAGGAGTATTATACGACCGAACAACGGTTACGAATGGCTGGTATGTACCGAGAGCCAATGGGGGCGGTTAGCAGAGCTGTGGAGAGGGTTGTTCCTGTCGCGTTAGATCGCCGCGATTATATTCGAAACATTACGGGTAGCGGAGAGTATGATAAATTTGCTGACGAGCTCACTGACAAATTGCTACTGAAACTGGCAGAAAAATCGCCTGAATCGTTTGATGATTTACTAGCTCGGGCTGCTGGTGCGTACGAGACACTTCGCATGACGTGTCCTCTGATGTGCGAGCACAAGGCTCCGAGTACAATTGGGCTACTGCTTGACGTTGGTCACAAGAGCTATGAGCGACTTATCGGGGATATGACTACGATGGAGGGTGTTGCGGCACGTCTAGTGCGCGACGGGATGCCGGCATCGACTGCTACATCGATTGCCTTCCGTACTCATGGTGACGAGAGTAAGACCCCGGTAGCAACAGCGCGACAGGTATCTCATCGATTATTTGGTAACTATCCGACTGTCAACGGTACAACTGAACTACGCGATCGCATGGACGCGGCATATAATCGCGGGGTATTGACGCCTGAGGATGCGGGCGCGGTGCTGCATGGGACGACAGAATATCGTGACTTATTACTACGCATCGATGAATCCAGTACGCTGACGGACGAAGAGAAGCATAATATCTTTGCCTTTGTCCGACAGGCTCGAGAGAGTTTTGCGCTGATGATGTATCGTTTGGAGTCAGTGGTGAGCACAGAGCTGGCGGACTCTATGAGGCAGCAGTTTGACCAGAAGCTGACGACCTCGCTCTACGGTATTCGCTACGTGATCGATGGCAGAACTGATCCTCAGTCGATACCTATGGGGTCAAGAGTTGTAGAAATTGCTGATGGCAAGGATGGCCTGATGGCCGCTCAGAGTTACCTTGCGACAGCTACGAATATCATGAATCAGCTCCAAACTAGAGAAGATGCCGTTGAGGCACAGGCAAATAATCTAGAGCTTGCTACGGTACCTGGT
>JBATPJ010000041.1:0-7740 GCA_049291395.1 Saccharimonadales bacterium (SeqCode)
CGGCCACCCTCTTCTCTCGCGGGAGGGAGAGGTTGTTCGTGAGGTGGAGCACCCGGCGCCGGGTGACGCCGAGCTCGATCAGCCGGCGCATCGCAGGCGTGACCGATGAGTGGGTCCGGTTGACCCACTCGATCTCCTCCGGCGAGCAGGGTACAGGGCCCCACTCGTCAAACCACACCGGCTCACCACCGGCGGTGAGAGACCACCCCTCCCCTGTGTGGTAGTCTCCCCATCCGGAGGAGAAGACCACCAGGTCGGGGTTCACCACGATGGACGAGGAGGTACGGACGTACCTCACCGTCGCAACGGTGACGAGGACCACGACGAGGGAGACAACAATTCCGAGAGCCATGATAGGCTCCTTTCCGGGGATCTCTCCCCGTCTTGGAGCTCGACCATTTCGAGCTCTCTCCCTCGGGCAGTAGATTTGCCGTCATAGATACAACGACTATCCATATGCTCGATTCGAGAGGGCTCGAATGACTTCGTTCTGTTTGCTATGAGGTGCCTCCTCTTAGCAAATATTCTTAATGTACTGAACTTTCTGGTATGAAAGCTCATTCGAGGCGGCGAATTTCGTCACTTCTATGAGATTTCAAATCCCCACAATCACTACTCAAAATTCATATAGAATATCTCCTAGCTGCACTGCCTATTTTACGCGCCGCACGCTGGCGCCAACGCTCATTAAAGGCGACTTCTAGGTCATACATGGTCTTATACGTTTGACCGCTACTCATCAGATCGGAAATAATACGTATTCTCTCGGTTCTCTCGCTTATGTTCGCGCTGCATCTGCTTAATGCACTATCGACCGTTTCATATACAACTTTTTTGAGCCCATCTTCTGTTTCAGAAGTGACTTGTGGCGTCCGAACAAAGTAATCCACCAAGTCATCAAATATTAAGTCGGTGATAGCCCTATCATCTTCATCATATCTTTCACGAAATTCCTCTTTGGCTATCCCCCCAAGGAGTGCAGATCCACCACCGCATGGTCGTGCCGCCAGTGTATACATACCACCATCTGACCCATCAAAGCTAATCCATGGTTTCTTGGCTTGAACCTCATGATCATGTATGGGTAAAACCGCATTACCGATAGTTATAGTTTCATCGCTAACCTCAATGTTTTCAACCCAATTCATACAGCGTTCTAGGGCGGCAATCTCGGTGTATTGATGGGCAATCTCTGTTTGATGTTGCGCTACGACTGAAGCCACAACTTCTTCGTCTAGTGCTTGTCTTTCAGATGCGTGTTGTATCAAACGATAACTGGCCGATTCCTTAGCAGATGCGCAGGACTCTGCAATACGCTCAAGCCGTGGTATTTTTTGGACACATATGTCAAGTTGTTTTTGTGCACCTTCCAGGATAAGTGCCACTAGTCGATCATGGCCAGGTATTCTCAATTCGGTAATATCACTGTCCCAGGCCAGTTGCGATCGAGAGCTACCAATGAAGTGTCTGAACCAGCCTCCTCCAATAAGTGTTAACGCGTCAGATGACTGACCAGATTCAGTTATCTCATGAACACTATCTCTACCATGCCTGGGCTGGCCTCCATCATCGCCCATCGCCGACCCAAATGAACATGTCATTATATTACCGCCCGCTCTGACCTCAAGCTTATCACCCGCAAGTCGATATTGAAGCTTATCAGCCTTAAGATCTTCCACTATCGCCACCCAGGTGTCGCGTGTATTGTATGATATGGATAATGCTTCAGCTATATAGCGTCCAAGGGCGGCGGCGCCCTCTACGATTGGTAGGCCACGGTATCGATACAATTGGTCACTATGAAAGTAGTTCCAAAACTTACTTGTCTCCCTCTCGTTGAATCCGCTTGGATACTCACCAGGCTGCCCTACAACAAAAGCAAGCCCCGGAACACGATTTTGCCCCAAATTCATTATTGTTTGCCCCATTTCACCAGTAGTATGATCAAGGAAATATATACCCGCCTCCTTGCTGAACGTTTCATGCGGAGGATAATAATAGATACCAAATGGGTATTTTTTTGCTATATCTTCTCGTGCTCGCTCTATACTTTCTGCGTGCGTAACTGTAGTCCAACTGTCGGTATACGGTTTCTCATGCACGACAGTAACCTCAGCACCCGGACGCGTCGGCAGATAACGCGTATGATAATTTATTTCACTTAGCGCAATCGTATCACCCTTCCTGAGCATGGGGCGCCCGAGTGGTTTATCGTCATTTCCGGTTGATGTAGGGTCATCAAAGAAACCATTCATATGGAAGAAAACATCCACCGAGGTGTCCGTACCCGAATTGACTGCGGTACAGAACCCAAAACCCTTTTCGGGGTGCACAAACTTCACTACTCCGCGTGTAAAGCGAAGTATCTCATGGCCTGGCTGACGTTCACTTTCCTCATTCTGTACGCCAGTCGAGATTTGCATGTCCACCGGCTGAATCACATCAGCCTGCGGAACAGCCTCTCGCTTCGGGCCAAACACTGCACTCGGTTTTGGAATATCACGATCTATCATAATAATATCCTTTCGTTACTGAGCCTTGAAAGCTCATTCGAGACGGCGAGTTTCGTCGCCTCTATGAGATTTCAGCAACTATACGCGACGCTGCTCACTCGCTACATTGCCCATGCGGCGTCGCACTCGCTCCTCCCATCGTTTGTTGAATGCGACCTCTAACTCATACATCGATGCAAAGTGTGTGCCGCTCTTAATCAGCTCGGTGATAATACTCATCCTTTCCTCAATTTCACTTACCTTCTGCTCACGTTCAGACATGCCACCTTGCAGGGTTGCTTCGCAGACACGACGTACGTTCTCCTGCGTACTGTATGTAATCTCGGGTGTGGCTGCAAAATATTCCACGAGGGCATCGTATACCAATCCGACAGCAAACCGCTCACTTGGATCTACGCGCTTAACAAGCTCTCCCCTTTCTATACCACTAAGGCTCGCAGGCCTGCTGGTGCTGTTCTCGCCGATAGCGATCGCGGCCAAGGTGTACATACCACCATCCGAATCACCAGGGCTGTACCATGCCTTATTTGCAGATACACGACCACCCCGTATCGGGATATGAGTATCGCCAACAACCACCTCGTCATCACTAACCACTATCTCCTGAGCTATCTCTTCATAGCGTTGCAAGATGGCAATTTCGTTTTGCTTCACACTAGCCATATCTCGGTAGCTTTGTATCAGCGCGTCTACCCCCTCTCCATCTGCTGGTTGATTTTCTGATTCATATCGTACTAGTCCGTACTTTGTCGAAGTATCAGCCCGCCGACAAGACTCTATCAGTTTCTTAAGCCAGTCAATATTCTGTTTTGTATCTGCAAGTGCCTCACGTGTATTGCCAAGAATCGATTTAGCCATCCTATCACGCTCAAGATAGGTCATATCAGTAAAACTCGCATCTACCCCATGCTGCGTACGAACCTCTATGATCAAAGACCTCAGCTTTTGCAAGGATACGCGCACAAGCATACCGTCACTGCCCGAACTTGTCATCTGCTGAACGCCACTGACCTCGACTTCAGCACTAATAGGACCTGAGCCCGGAAACGTTTTTACATGACCAGTCATCACGCTATCACCGACAGAAAGTTCAAACTCGTCACCTATCACGCGATAGTGCAAATCACCATCAGTTATCCCCTGGGCGATAGTTGTTAGCTCGCGATGAGCATCTTCGTCCCGAGCTAGTTTAGAGGTGAGTTCAGCCATCAGACCCTGTGCGCCCTCTATAACCTCCGGGACAGCCGCGGCAGCAAAAGGTGGTCGGTGCAGTGTATAGATATCGTTATACTGTCGATCATGTTGACCATGCGGGAACTCCCCAGGCTTCTCGACATAGAATAGAAAATCACTCATGCAATCGTTGATTCCCCCTGTAGCAAATCTCGACAGCTCATCGGTAGCAGCATCTCGAAGATATGCTTCCGCATCAGAGAGCATGGCGTGGCGTGGATAGTAGTACAAACCGACAGGATATTTTCCCGCCCGCTCATGCAGCTGTGTCTCTATCTGCTCTGCTCGTGATGATGTTGTCCATCCATATGCACGAGGACCACGTTTTTGGCCAGCACGAGAAGGATAGTCGATAGACCCAAGAGCAATCGTTTCACCTGTTTTCAGCACCGGTACAGATGACTGTTCACTAGGTTGAGGATATCTGGGCAGAACTGGCTTTGCTCCATAATCCAATACGTATGGCGTGTAGTTATCTCTGTGGAAGAACACTTCGTCTCTCCGACCGGTCTTTGAGTCAACGACGACACAAAACCCAAAGCCCTTTTCCGGGTGAACAAACTTCACTACCCCACGAGCAAAACGAAAAGTCTCAATATCTGGCTCACGCTCACACATCTCACTCTGCTCGGCAGCGAGGACCTGGGTAGCCTCCATCTGAGTCTCAGACGGCAACGGAGCGGGTTCTCTCCTCGCACGAAACACGTCACTCGGCCTTGGGATATCTTGATTTGTCATAACTAATTCTCTCCTTTCTTGTATAGACGAGCTTTTGCAGCTTGCTTGATTTCACGTAACAAAGATTGTGCATCGCGTAAAGAGACTGTATCGCCATCACCAGTAGCTATGCGTACCTCTCTGCCGTCCGGTAGTACTGCGGCACTGCTCTGACAAAATTGCTCAACATGTGTATCGCGCAATTCAACGAATGGTATGCCTTGTTTATAACGTATATCGTATCCTTGGTATTTCTTTGGAGATTGTTGGCTTATTGATTGCCGTTCTTCACTAGATACGAGATCGTCCAGCCTGATCACCGGTAGGAGCTTCGCGGCATGGCGCACACTCAAACACTTGCTAGGCAAGACCTGCTGTAGGTATTCTCTTATTGCAGCCGGATCGATAGTCGGTAACTGACGAGTTGTTCGATCTTGCAAGAGCGCTATTCGCCGATTAATTTCTGTGTACTCTCTATGAGCAACCTTACCGGCCATAGCATCTTCTAGCAGCCTATCGATGACGTACGTACGATACTCTTCTCCTTGTGGATACGTTATCTCTGGAGTCTCTACGGGCACTACATGCGAATCAACTGGATACATTTTCAGATTACGCGTACCATAGTCCGGAGAAGCATCTGCATTCAGAAAAGCGAGGATATCGTCACGTCTCTCAGTGATATATCTTGTTATGCGCCTTTTCTCCTCATCTGGGTCTCGCCACCCTGCTACATCCCGTAGCATACGGTCATGCAGCCCGTCTAGATTACCCAGTTCCCGCACCAGCACCTTGCGGGCATGCTCCATACCCTCAACAAACTGTAGCGCTAACGGATCAAATTCAGAATTACCAAGGTTAGGCCATACAGTACTATCCCTAGACTCCTTCGGCCCATAGCTCCATCCGAATTCGCCGTGTGGGAATTCTCCGGGCTTACACACCCAGAGCCACGTGTTCTCATTTTTGCCACCCTTGTAGCCACCCTTTGACCAAAGTTGCTGGACGTCTGGAGCGCCGCCGTCTTCCGTCTCATGCTCTGGGTAAAAGTAAAGTCCGACAGGATAACGTCGTGCCCGCTCACAAAGCTCACCATCTACAGTTCGTGCTTCAGCTTCTGTCGTCCACACGACTACTTTGGGCTTCTTTGTTGCATCTGCCGATTCCTTGTACCCGACGACAGCGATCGTCTTACCCTTGCTCAAGCCAGGATTTTCGCCATTACCCATACCGGTCTGTTCATATGCTCTATACATATGCGTCGATGTCGGACTATACCCACTACCGGGAACGTACATTGTCTTGCGTGTGCCATCGGCCAACGACACGTCAACAAATCCATAGCGACCGTCATTACTAACGTGTACGACACGGCCATAGTCAAACGGTGATATCGCCTCCGCGAGTTGCCCAGTTTTACGACCTGGATCTGATAAAAGATCAGCTCCGCCTACGGCCTGTTGTCCAAGCGCCTTCTCAGTCGCAGATCGACGTCCGACGATTGGCGCAGATTCTTTGCTTGTTGGGCTAGGCTGCTCTCCAGTGAAGACACCTGATGGTTTTGGGTAGTTCATATAATTTCTTTAATCCTTTGCTTGAGCCATGAAAGCTCATTTGAGGCGGCAAGTTTCGTCGCCTCTATGAGATCTCAGCCTACGGATTCATATGGGAATTGTGACCAGAATCGTTCAGCTCTATCATTGAGCTGTAGACGACGCCTAATTTCCCCCACTACCCGGGCTTGCGTACGCCTCATAACCAGCGGGTTGTTATGAAAGCGGGAAGGCTCCCAGTGCGAATCACCGCGCAAATAGTTCGCCACGGTCTGAGGCTCAACCGCGCCATACGGTTTAATACCGTCATCTCCTAAAAGGGCATGGACCCCTAGCCCTCGCAACACCGGGCGGATATCCTCACAAGGATCACATTCGGTATTAATGTAGGTTTCTACTCCTACTTCGATACGACCGTCAGTTGAAGTAAGACCCTCAAACCTCGCAGGGTCATCAAGTATCTGCCTCCACCATATCGTGGCAGGGTTCCACCGATTACCATACCATGCGGCAAGCACTGCGTTGTCCAAAACAATTGCGTTCGAGCCCATAATACGTGGTACTTTTTGGGCGATACTTGCTTCTCTTCGAACATGCTCTATCCCACGTGGGCTCAGTACCGGTTCCATAATTTCATGATTAGCCATATAGATAATCCCCTTTCGGCTACATAGTTATTTGAGCTTTTCCATGAAAGCTCATTTCCTCTGACGTAGTCCGTCAAACGTGATGAGATTTCAAGGATTTTGGGCGCGTATTTGACGAGACGCGCCCTGAGAACTCGGCCCTCTGCCACGGGGCGATGACTCAATTTTTTATCCTCGGTAGAGTTTCCGAGCTTAAGTCCGGCAGAATGTTACTCCCTTTCGAGCCGGTCTACCTGGCATTGCCAGTAGTACCAACTCTCAGGCGACATCCACCCGAACGCCATCTGGCACATACGTGCCATCTGACGCTGCAGATGCAGCTTCAGTGTTTCACCTCCTTTCGAAGGCGTAGGGTGCGCTGGACCATGAGGTCCCGCCAGCGCTTCGGGGAGTAGTTTTTATGACCCGGTGATACTCACACCGGGGATCGCGTCAGAGCAGGTGCTCCTCGACGATCCGGACAATCTCGTCGGTCGAGATGACCGACGAGATGCCCTGGGGGGACCCACCGATGGTGGGGCTACCGCCCCACCCTGGCTCGATCTCGCCCAGTGCGGCAAAAACCGCCTTCAGGTCGAGGAGCCCCGGCCGGGCCTGGCACACCGTCACCTTCCGGTGGGGCTCACCCCCGTTAAATCGAAAGGTCGGGGCGACGGCAACGACCACGTCGGCGACGGTGTAGGCCGCCGACAGGCCGAAGCGCGAGTCGGTCGTGATGACCGCCACACGGCCGGTCGAGGAGGTAGTCACCTCCTCGACCAGGCCAACGGCCTCCTGCCTCTCGAGGTTTATCACCTCGAGCACCTCGTGGGTACCGTAAAAACGGCCCCAGCCGAGGTACTCACGGATCATGTTCACTCGCTCTTCGAGCGAGCGGTGGTGGTCGCCAGCCACCACCTTAACAGCATCCAGCTCGTTCGCGGGCGTAAAGCCCGCGGCCGGCGACCACTCGGAGTGGCCCTTGTCGGCCGCAGCGATGATGTTAATCCGTTCCATCACCTCCCCGGCGATGGCAGTCTCACCCCGTGCGCGCATGGCGAGAACCGCCATGGCACCGACGCTGTCCGCGTCGGCGCG
>JBATPJ010000042.1:0-4674 GCA_049291395.1 Saccharimonadales bacterium (SeqCode)
GCCGATTCTGAACCGCCATCCTGACGATACAGTGTCTGGTCGCCCATGATGACGAGAACGTGTTCATCTGGCTCGACATAATCCCGACATTGCCAGACCGGTATCGACGTGCCATACCGTCCATCAGAGAGATCCTGCGAGATATAGTGAAACGTCACGTTCTCCGGTGGTAGTATCGACTCCACGAGATCATCCTTGCCCTTGGCGCGCAGATAATCCTCCAGCACTGGCTGGCGCTCGTAGTAGTCCCTGAGCTGCCGGGCGTCACCACTCACCACAAAATAAATATCAGTGACGCCAGCTTTGATACAATCCTGCACTCCATAGTCGATGATCGGTCGGTTGAGCAGTGGTAGCATACATTTTTCGATCGCTTTTGCGACTGGTAGCCGCCGCGTGCCATAGCCCGCGACCGCAAAGATTGCCTTGGTACATTTCATATCGTCATCTCCTTCTCTGTAAAGTGGCCAGTATCAACTAGAGTCCTATCAAAATCAACGTATAGCTTACGCAAAATATATCCTCATTAGTTCACGAGCCACCGCATCTGGATCATGCCGTATAAAACTCCGCGTCGCGAGTAGCAGATCACTAGCCTGCGACCCGGTCCAGATCGTTTTGGCGAGGATATCCCTGCCCTTCGCCACGTAATGTCGGCGCTTCAGGATCGCCTCATCGACCGCGACCTCATATTCACCGTCATGAGCATAGCGTTTCATGATAGCGGCTGATGGTTTCTCGGTGTTATAGACCACATAGTCGAGGAAATCATAGCCCGCCAGTCGCTCAATCTCATCGGCAAAATCATGCACGCCGTACTGCGCAGCAGGTCCTGGTTTGGTCACGAGATTGCAGACGTAGACGCACCGAGCGGCCGTCTTCATCAGCGCTTCGCCAATACCCGGGACGATCAACGCCGGCGCGAGACTACCATAGAGGTTGCCAGGCGCGATGACGACGATATCCGCCTCTGCGATCGCTTGGAGCGCGTGAGGATTAGCCACCGCCTCGGGCTCCAGCCACATTCGTGGACGATCGGCGATATCCGAATGCGCGATGACATACTCGCCTTTTATACTCGACCCGTCCTTGCCTTCGGTGCAAAGCGTGACATCGCTCAGTGTTGTCGGCTCGACCCGACCCGTTATATTGAGCACCTCACTCGCAAGCTCGACAGCTTCAGCAAAACTCCCCGTCATTTTCTCCAGCGCTGTCAAAAATAAATTGCCGAAAGCGTGCCCACTGAGCGCCCCCTCTTCAAACCGATAATTAAACAAGTCCCGTACTTTGGGCGAATCGCTCAGCGCAACGAGACATTGCCTCACGTCACCAGGTGGCAAGACGCCGAGCTCATCACGAAGCTGGCCAGTACTCCCGCCGTCATCCGCCATATTGACGAGAGCTGTCACGTCCCGAACGTACAGCTTTAGCCCACTAAGCAGCGCGAAGCTGCCCGTTCCGCCGCCGATGACGACAACTTTTGGACCTTTTTCGATGGATGGCCTCATTTCTCTACCCCCGTAATTTTTTGATAACTCTACCAAACCACAACGTACTCGGCCGCACCGTCCGCTCGCCAGTACGATAATCAACCTCGACGAGGCCAAATCGTGGCCACTTACCATAGGCCCATTCGAAGTTATCGAGGAGACTCCAGTGCAGATAGCCCTCTATTTTCACGCCATTTTGCATCGCTTTATGCATCGCGTCGATGGTATGCGCGATCCACCAGCGACGATAGCGATCACCACGATCAGCTACGCCATTTTCGGTGATGATAATCGGTTTTTTGTACTTTTTGTACAGCCTCTCGAGGACAAACTGGATATTGTCCGGCAGCATCTCCCAGCCGAGATCGTTGACACGCTCATCAAGGTTCTGCAGACGCCCATCAACATACCGGTTAGCAAAATAATAATTAAGGCCGAACCAGTCCATGTTTCGACGAATGCGATTCAAAAACCAGTAATCTTCAACATACTGTGTAAGCCAAATAGCCAATTTGCTTTTGAGCTTACCGTCTCCCGAGTAGTGATCGCCACAGTTTTTACTCACACTGAGCTTGAAGCGACGACTCCGCTTGTGGGCCATTTTGGCGACGCGGTTATGCGCCTCGGCAAGATGCCAGTACACTATTGCCCCACGTCGATAGTCGCTCTTATGATGAGGTGGCCATTCGCCGGTACTGAGCCAGCCTTGACCGACATAAACCTCCGGCTCATTAAAAGTACAGATCAGTCGCATCGACTCGCCGTATTCATCGAAAACCTTTTCAGCAAACCGCACAAAGTAGTCGATGTTGGCCCGCTTCTCAAAACCGCCCTTGTCGGCAAACCATACTGGCATCGTCCAGTGAAACAGCGTCACGACCGGCTCAATCTTTCTCGCACGGAGCGCTGCAAATACCTTGCGATAATGCTCGATCTCACGTAGGTCCCAACGTCCTTCTTCTGGCTCAATCCGTGCCCATTCGATACTGAGGCGAAAAGCGTTCATGTTGAGCGAGGTCAGGATGTCAAAATCTTCCTCATAGCGTCGATAGTGGTCACTGGCCTGCCCCGATACATAATTACTCGGCCGCGTCGCTTCGGATTTGATCTCATCCCAGATCGGTAATTCACTATGCTTGTACGAAGCCTGCTTGGCACGACTCTTGGCATTTTCAAGCTCAGATACCGACCACTGGTTATGATTGCCACCCTCGACTTGGTGCGCACTGGTCGAAGCTCCCCACAGGAAGCGTTTTGGAAATGTGTATTTTTGTGTCATTACTAACTGTATTATACCCCGTGGGCGCTATAGGGTACAATAGAGGCGATGTACATGAGATTACTTCGTATCGTCTGGCGCGTGCTGACTTTTGTGCTGGTTATTGCCGCGACCTACAGCACGGCATTTTTGTTCGTCCCCTATCTCGATCATAGCCTACCCATTGTATGGGTTATCCTGATCGCTTACCTCCTCATCGCCTATATTGTACTACCGTTTGCCAGTCGTTTTTGGCGTATTGTCTTCAAGCCCAACCACATCCCTCGCTACGTGACGACGTCTGATGGCTGGCCTGCTGATCCGGTCAACATCGCGATTGTCGCGTCCAATCGCCGTCAGCTTATCGCCGCGATGCGCACCGCGGGCTGGTATCACGCCGATCCATCGACATTTCGGACTATCCTGCGTGAAGCCTACGCCATCGTTTTTGATCGAGATTATCTCACGGCGCCATTTAGCGCCTTCTATCTTTTCGGCCGCAAATTTGATATCGGTTTCCAGATGCCGATCGAGGGCAAATCTTCGCCGCGACATCGACACCATGTCCGCTTCTGGCAGGTTCGCGAGGAACCCACCATCGACACCAAAAATCATTTTGGCTACTGGCTACTACGTCTGCGACGCTTTTTCTCGCGTCGCCGCAAAGTCTGGATCGGTGCTGCTATCCAAGACGTCCGCCCGATCGGACTCCGTTGGCGCAACCTGCAGATCACCCATCATTCCGGTCGACATATCGATGACCGCGATCTCATCATCCGAACACTGACCGATGCTGGCCTGGTGAAGTCCGTCCACACCGTCAAAGACGGTGAACCGTTCCGCATGCGTACTCAAAATGTCAGCACGAGTTTCATCGTCGACGGCACGATAAAAGTCGTCACCCTTCGATCACAATCACGCTGATCGTTAGGTCAACAGTTCCGGGTCAGCCTGGCCGAGCGCGTCACGAAGGACAGTGACGATATGAGGGTTACCCATCAGAACTGTCGGCGAGGTAAATCGCGCTTCATCACCCGCTAGCATCTGTACAACACCGCCCGCTTCGCGCACCAGCAAAAATCCTGCAGCATTGTCCCACGGCTTCAGGCCATTGTGATGATAGACGTCGAACCGCCCGCAGGCGACATACGCCATGATGAGCACGCCACTGCCGACGCAGTTCGTCCACGGCATCGAGCCGGTTTGTTCGTAGATCGCGAGGTGTCGTCGCAAATTTCGCGCCATCGCCGCATCGTCATAGCTATTGCTTGTCGTGATACTGGCGTCTTCCACGCCCTGCGCGTCGCCGACATGAATCGGCTCGCCATTGCGAAATGCCCCACCACCCTTCGTGACGCTATAGAGCTCGTCTTTGTACGGGTCATAGATCACACCAGCGACAGACTCGCCCTGTTCGATATAGCCGATCGAGATCGCTGACTCACGCATATCACGTTTGAAATTGTACGTGCCGTCGATCGGATCAAGCACAAATCCCGTGAAATCATCCGCGAAGAGCGCCTGACGAGCTGACTCATCATCTTCCTCGGATAGTATGACGGCATCGGGATACGCAGCCCGCAACTCATCACGCAGGATATTTTGCGATTTGATATCAGCAACGGTCACAAAATCTTTGCGGTTCGTCTTCTCGGTACTCTCGGCATCCCTCGAGCCCTTCATAAACTCCCCTGCCTTTTTCGCCGCTTGCGTCATCACATCGATTGATACCATTTGTGTCCTTTTTCGTCGTTACAGTATGTATTATAACTAGATTATCACACCTCGCTCGCACAACTACTTACTACTTACTACTTACTACTTACTACTTACTACTTACTACTTACTACTTACTACTTACTACTTACTCCTTACTACGTCTTCCCCAAAATGCTTCTGCAACCGCAGTTCGATCGAGCGCTCGTG
>JBATPJ010000043.1:0-29432 GCA_049291395.1 Saccharimonadales bacterium (SeqCode)
CGTAACCGCAAAAACGGCATGCGAACGTGGCAGATGCTAAAGGATATGTTAGGTAATCCTCTCTATGCAGGGTTTGTAACCTCTGACTACATAGACGGTAGGCTTATTAAAGGCATACACGAACCTATCATTAGTGAAGCCACCTATTACCGTAATCAAGCAATCTTAAATGGCAGTTTACGTAACTTTAGCCGTTCAGCAGAAGAAGAGTGGCCACTCCGTAGCGGATTCTTGCAGCACACTTGCGGTAAAGCTATGACTGGCAGCTCGCCCCGTGGTCGTAGTGGGCCAAGTCCTCGCTACTCATGCATGTTCTGTAAAGCAAAAGAGCTTGGTATTTCAGTGAGTAAAATGCGTGGATTAGTGCATCAGGATTTTATGGACTTGATGGAACGAGTACGTCCAACTGAAGACGCTCAGAAGCTGTTTAAGCACATTGTGTTACGTGAATGGAATAATGAAACACGAGACTCGCATAAACTCGCACGAACGTTAGATGGTGAGTTAAACGCCTTGCAAGACAAGCGTATGCGAACACTTGACCTATACATAGATAACAAAATTAGTGAAGCAGACAAAGACCGCAAACTAGCAGAGGTTGATAACGACATTACAAAGGTAGAGTTACGCCGTGCTGAGATTACTGACGACATCAAGGATAAAGAGCAAGTAATAGATAACGCTCTACTGTTCATGAGCAATCCAGCATCATTTTGGAACCTTGCACCAATAGAGGTCAAAAGGCGTATTCAAGATGCGATATTCCCAGACGGGCTAATGTATGACTGTGATAAGGGATTTAGAACCGCAAAACTAGCAGAATCTTATCTGTTAATACAAAAAATTCCAGCAAATAATGCTGAAATTCCTTGTTTGGTAGGGCACGCTGAGCTAGAACCCGTGAGTATAGGTCTCCAAGCCGGCCGGGCCGCTGCTCTGGAGACGAAGTAGGTTGCCTATCAAATGTTGCTGTCATGTTTGGCTAATATTATAGCATAAATGTTAACGCTTTGTCAATACCACACCAAAACCCGCCCTTTTGGGGCGGGTTGTTTTGGCACCTTGTTTGTTTTCTCAATCGTACCACCATAAGCATCATGAGGCAAACGCATACCAAAAGCACCGCTGTTAGGCGGTGCTTTTTTGACAACAAGTATAACTATTTTATGTTACGGACTGTCAAGAAACCATTGCGTGGGTTCTCGGTCACTTCTTTGCCCTCTGGGAGCTCACAAGGAGTGCCTTTACCACCTTCTACCTTTGCGAAAAAGTAGATAGTTTGTTGTTTGCCACCGCGAAGCGTGACATCTTTTTTGTGCAAAAAGTACTGTACCCCTTTTGAGTTGGTGTGTGCGTAAGCTGTCATGATCAGATTCTCCTCCTTTAAACTCTTACGAATTCTACTCTACCTGGGGTCGCCCCTGATGTCAACTACTAGATCGTCTTAAATCGATGCTTGAGAATAAATTTTAAGATGACGGCAACGATCATTCGCAGTACGAGAACAGAGGCGACAAGCGCACAAAACAGCACACTGAAGCCCGCCAGATCAGGTGACCAGAGTGGCGAAAGATAATTGTAATGGTAGTTTTCTGGGTCAGGGCGCGGTACGACATTCGTCGGATCATCGGCGACACCGAGCGACTTCACTTTCTCGGCGACACAGGCCACGTAGTCATTGCGAAACGACGCCACTCCTCCCTGCCAGCGAGCCCGACACTCGATACTCGCTTGCTGGTAGACAGCGGCATTTGGGTTGGTACTACTCTGAGCGTTTTTGTCCCAGGCATCCAGCGCGCGACCATACTCTTCCTCTAGGTACACTCCGTTCATAAGTGACGTATTCATATGCGTCGAGACGTAGCCCTGGAGTGATGCGAGTGATGATTTGATCGCCTCTCTATCGCCTTTTTGGTCGGCTGCATCGACTGCACGACGGAGGTTGTCCATCTGTATGTTGTTGAGTCGTAGCAGTGATGCGCTGACAAGAAGCCCGATCACAAGGATCATCAGCAGTTGCCACGTCCTAATGTGACGGAGCCAGCCATAAAATTTGCTAATTGATTTGCGATCGATCGATGCCACGGATTGGTCCCACCTTTATTTCCAGTATAGCAAATGATGTTTGGTAAGCCCTGGCAGGCGGTTGACGAGTAGTGCCAGTACTGCGACCGCCACGATGACGTAGCCGATCTGGAGCGAGGCTACCTCACCGGTGTACATCGAGATAGTGCCGATCAGTGAGCAGTAGATCGCGGCGCCCAGCGCGGCAGACCCGGAGACCAGCGACATATAGACGATACGATAACCAGGCAGCTGATCAGCCTGAGCGAAGTAGCCTTTGGTCAGAGGAAGCGCGTAGGCAGTCGTCGAGGCTTCGTTTGCGATATTGACCATCAGCACCCCAAACGGCGTATGGGCAAAGAGGCGCAGCAGATGCGTCATGATATCCGCTGCCACACCGACTTTCATGAGCTCGCGACTACGGTGCTTGTCGACGAGCAGTCCGAAGACTTTTGCAGAAGCAACGCCGGCTATGATCGTGACAGACGACAGCACCCCGAGCTGCGCATAAATTGCGTTGGACGAGATGCCAAATACCGTCAAGGCGATCAGCAGCGACCACATGAAGCCGCTCGCGATGAAGTCAAAACCGACCGCTAGCTGCGCCACGAGACCGCCCCATATCGTCTTGAATGGCAGCCCGTGATAGGTAATCACTTGGTTGGTACGCACCGGCTCGGGGCTAGCCAGCAGTGGCAGTGCCGCAAGGCCAAACGTCAGCGAGGCAACGAGCAGCGTCGCCTGCGGGCCAAACCAATAAGCGATAAACCCGCCGATAACCGGACTCAAGCCTTTGGCGATCTGTTCGAGCATGTGCATATAGCCGAGTTCTTTGCCCGAATGCACCTCGTGGCGTACTTTTGAGAAGTCAACGAGATAAGCGATATCGTAGAGCGTCACCGATAGCGCTTGGAAAATACCAGCAACGACGATGGCGAGCATCCCGTATTCGGGTATGACAGTAAACAGCAACAGCGCGGGGACATAGAGGATATTACTGATAAACGTCGCATGCTTTGGCCCGATCCGCGCGATGAGATAGGCAAACGGCCAGGCCAGCAGGCTCCGTAACACGAAGTATCCGGCAAAATAAAACATGATAAATGTCAGCCCATAGCCGTTTTGATAGAGATAAATCGCGATGAAGATACTGACCATCGAGACAGCCAGTGTCCGCAGCACGCGACTCGTATAGAGCTCGGCCATTTCCGAAAAACTCATCTCGCGCCAATAATGACGCCTCTCAAACAGTCGATAGATTAGTTGTTTTAGCATGTTTTTGTTTGTTATACCTACCCTGTATTTAAGCATACTTTTTGCCAAAATAACAGAGTATCATCGCATGGTTCTCGATGTCGTAACCATTTACTATTTACCATATACTCTTTACCATAAAGATATGCGAATATATTTTTCAGGATTAGGTGGGGTCGGTATCGGACCATTGGCGGAGATCGCCCGCGATGCTGGCTATGATGTCATAGGGTCTGATCTGAGCGACAATCTCATGACCGAGCAGCTGCGAAGTCAAGGCGTGCAGGTCTTTATCGGCCAAGACGGCCAGAATATCGAGACCGCGCACGCTTCGGCGCCGCTCGACTGGTTTGTCTACACGAGCGCCCTACCTAGCGACCATCCAGAACTCGTCTTTGCACGTGAGCACGCTATCCGCGTCAGCAAGCGCGATGAATTCCTGGCTCAGTTTGTCCGCGACCACGACCTCACGCTCATCGCCGTGGCCGGTACGCACGGCAAAACGACTACAACTGGACTACTTGCGTATGCATTTCGCGCGCTCGGCATACCGCTTAGCTACTCAGTTGGCACAACACTGAGTTGGGGCCCAAGTGGCCAGCACGATACCGCTGCCAAGCATTTTGTCTACGAATGTGATGAATACGATCGCAATTTTTTGCATTTTGAGCCGGCCATGAGCATTATCACGGCGCTTGATTATGATCATGTAGACACATATACAACAGTTGATGAATACAAAAATGCCTTTCAGCAGTTTATACAACAGTCAGGCATGAGCGTCATGTGGGAAAAAGATCGTCGCTATCTCGGCAATTTTGACGCTGATTACGAAGCCTACGATGAACTGATGGATCTCAGCCATATCACGCTCGCTGGCGACCACGTGCGACATAATGCGTTTCTGGTGCAACAAGTGCTGAAGCACTTGTTCAAGTCACGAGACACGAGTTACGAGTCACGACCCATCGCAGAATCCCAAATCATCCATGCTATCAATGAGTTCCCCGGGACGGCTCGACGTTTTGAGAAGCTAACTGGCAATCTCTACTCTGACTATGGTCACCACCCCGCTGAGATCGCTGCGACACTACAGATGGCTGGTGAGCTGAGCGACCACGTCGTGCTCGTCTACCAACCACACCAAAACGTCCGCCAGCACCAGATCAAAGACGACTATACTGATGAAGTTTTTGCTGGCGCCGAGACGGTATACTGGCTGCCGACTTATCTGAGCCGCGAAGACGCCGCTCTCGAGACACTGACGCCTGCTCAGCTGTCATCACAGATCACTGGCGACAAAGTCCACCCGGCAGACATGGACGATGCCCTCTGGGACGACATCTGTCGTCACCGCGACGCCGGCCACCTCGTCCTCGTCATGGGCGCCGGCTCGATAGATGCCTGGGTACGCCAAAGATTGACAAAATAGTAGTATCTTAGTATAATAATAGACACTTCGTAGAGAATAATTTCTCCGAGGTACATTGATAGTATCGGTCAGCCTTGTGATAGCCCAAATATATACAACAAATGTTATTAAATTGTATATATCTGGGCTATCACAAGAGGAGGTGACGAGATGAGAGAAGAATTGGAGATCTGTCCGGAGTGCAAACAACGCACGGTACCGCTGGAACCGGACAAGGAGTGTGGCCCCGGCTACAACGCGACCTGCACAGACCCAGAGTGCGGTTACTCCGAGTTCATCGAAGAACTCAGCTGACCACATCATCCGAGGGCGGGTGGAGATATAACACTCCATCCGCCCTCGGCGGTTCCCAAAGTTCATACGGCCCCCTAGCGTGTGAGTTTTGGAAACTGAATTTGCATCAAAGATATACCTATTTCGGCGGGATGGCCGTCAAGAAATATGTCACCAGGCCTTCGGCCTGCCATTTGAGCTCGTAGGTCGTGGCGACTTTGTAGTCACTATCGAAGCCGCTGTCGTGCAGGTCATAGGACAGCTCCCGGAGTGTCCAGCCGGCTGTGACGAGCTGCTCGAGCGACCAGTCGAAGAGCGCGTGGCTGTCAGTCTTTTGGCGTAAGATGCCATCGGCGATCAGCGCTGATTGGTATAGCTTCAAAAAACTCGGTGCCGTCAGGCGACGCTTGGCATCGGACTTCTTCGGAAATGGATCAGAAAATGTCAGCCAGATCTCGCTGACCGAATGATCGGACACGACCTCGGCCAGCTGATCGGCACGGGCTCGGATGAAGCTGATATTGCTGATGCCTTGGTCGAGCGCGACACGGGCGCCTTTTTGTAGCCGATCAGCCTTCACATCAAGCGCGATATACATTCGATCTGGGTGTCGACGCGCCAACTCGACGAGAAACAACGCCGTCCCCGCCCCTATCTCGACGACAACAGGCATATCTGCTAAGAGGTGCCTCCTCTTAGCAGACCATTCATCGAGTTCGAAACAATTTGGAGCGTTCGCAAAGAGCGCAAAGCGGTATTTTTTGCGTTTGCGCGATATGATGAAATCGTCAGGGTTGAGATGTGTACTCATGTATCACTCGCTGCCGGGCACTGGTTCGGTAGTCGGTATGATAAGCCCGAGTGCCTCATCAGTGAGCGCTTGATCGTCAAACGACCCGATCTTTTTGAGCGTGTCCCGCTGCTCGTTGTATAGCTTTGTAAACGCCTCGATATCTTTCGTCGTGAGCTTGCCAGTCGATGAAAATGTCGGCGTATCACCCGTCTGCGCTGCGCTACGTGACGCATCGAAGCCAGGACGACTCAGATCAAGACCTGACGCGCCGCTCGTGATGTAGAGCGCCATGCTGATCGTCGTCAGCAGGATCGTGATAGCGATAACTGCGAAGATACCGCTCAGTAGCTGATTGGCGACAACCCATTGATGGACACGTCGATGCACTTTAGAGAAAAACTTTTTCATCGGGCATCCTTGACGAGATTCGCGAGGTCGCTGATGTGCTGGCTAAATGAATCAAGCTCGAGCTCGATAGACTTTGCGTGCGTACTGAGAATCGCTCGTTTGCTGCGAACCTCAGTCAGCTTACGATAAAAACTCACCGGGTTTGCCTGGCAGTCCATCAGCACCACTTCGCGCAGACCGATCTCATAGCTCGTATAGTCATCCGTGAAATCCTGTCGGATACGCTGGACGTTGTTTGTCGCCGTCACGAGTGCGGGGATATTGTAGGTATTGGCTGATGCCCTGGCATTCAGGGCCGACATTAGTTTGATGACATTTGCTGTTGCGTTGCCCCGACTAACCCGTGTCACTGGATCGACATACTGGATGCGCTGTAGATTGCGCTGGGCCTCGCGACAGTTTCGCTCGATCATCGTGATCTCCTCGCTCGTGAGCGCAGCGGGGTCAAGCGCGGATACCGCAAAGGGAGATAGTAAGACGGAGAGTAAGGCCAAAAATAATAGTGATCGTTTCACAGCTTCTATTATACCCTTGCAAGAGTGATTTTGTCGCTATCGATGACGATCAAGCCGTCTCGAGCCAGCCCCTGGCATGCCGGGTCGAATCGTTCGTCGCGTCGTAGCTCAGCCGGTATCGACGCAATATCGATCGGTGCAAGCCGTGCCAGATCAAGTATCGTGCCCCTCATTTGCCTGAGAGAGCCTTCGAGCGGCGGCTGTTTCTTGTACTGTCGACTCTGGGACAAACGATTATCAGACTGCTTGAGATAGGCGCCATAATCCATCAAGGCCCAGTACCATTCGCGGGGATGCTCGTGATCAAGCGTCTGCTCGACGAGAGCCAGGATATCACGATCATCGACTGTGGTATGTGACGCAAAAAAGTGATGAATGTAGACAGTGCGGATATTTGTCTCGACAAATACGCTCGGCTGGTCATAGACATAGGCCATGATCGCACCACTCGTATTGCGACCAACTCCAGGAAGTGCCATCAGCCCGTCGACGTCTCGTGGCTGCCCATGGGTGACGACATGCTTTGCAGCTTCATGAAGATACTTTGCGCGACGATTATAGCCGAGCCCTTGCCAGGCGATGATGACATCCGCGAGCGGAGCGGCGGCAAGTGCCTCGATCGTCGGAAAACGCGTCGTAAACTCATGAAACTTTTCGACGACACGCGAGACCTGTGTCTGCTGCAGCATCAGCTCACTTACCAGCACGGGGTAAAACGAATGATCGTCTCGCCACGGCATCTCGCGGCGATGATGCACATAATATTCCCAGACTATTTCGCGAAATTCATCACGATCACGAGCAGATATCTTCATACTCACTACTAATCTTTTATCATACCGTCCCTACGGCGCGAGTCGGTTAATGTCGCGGGGGAAGAGAGTAGCTTCTTTGACGTTGCCGAGACCGATGGTTTTTTGGACCAGTCGGTCGATACCAAAACCGCAGCCGCCATGAGGAGGAAGGCCGTATTGAAATGCCTGTAGGTAATATTTGAATCCCTCGTCGGTCACATCGAGACCCGCCGCCGTCATCTGCTCAACCATCTTTGCGTGGTTGTTTTCACGAAGCGGTACTGTGGCGATCTCGACACCACGAAACAGCAGATCAGCCCAGGCAACCGTACCGTCGTCATAAAACTTGTGATAAAACTTTCCAGCCTCGCGTGGGAAATTCGTGGCATAGACCAAGTCGCTACCTCGCTCTTTTTTGGCGTAGTCAGCGATCCAGCGTTCTTCGTCCGGCGTCAGATCCTTTTCGTTCGTAGTGTCGGTCTTGGTCGCTTTAGTATACAGTTCGTGGATCTCTGCGACCGTAAAGCGCGGCACCTTGCTATCATCGGGTAGTGTCAACTCAGGCGCGTTAAGACTGCGCAGATCATCAGCATGTTTGTCGTACGCAGCTTTGAGCGCAGCTATGGTGACCTCTCCGACAAGATTCATCACCTCGTCGTGACTTTCGACAAATCCCATCTCGATATCGAGCATAGTGAGCTCGGTCATGTGACGCGTCGTCGCACTCGGCTCAGCTCGGTAAGCGTGGCCTATCTCAAAGACTCTCTCAAAAGCACCGACCATGATTTGCTTATAGAACTGTGGGCTTTGCGCCAGACATGCTTCTTGTCCAAAATAATCGACCATAAAGACTTCAGCGCCACCTTCGGTTGGTTTGCCAAGCAACTTAGGCGTATCGATCTCCGTAAAATCGTGATCATAGAGAAATTCGCGAATCGCCCGCACCAATGTGTTGCGAATCTTGAAGATCTTTTGCTCCTGGATGTTTCGAATATTAAGCACGCGGTAGTCAAACAGCGTATCAAGATTGTCCGGCTTATGACTAATCGGTTTATCGATCTCGATCGGTGGCTCGTCGGTCACTGGCGTGACGATCTCGACACTGACATCGTGCAGCTCGGCGCCACCTGGCGCGCGTTCGTCAGCCACGACCGTACCAGTCAGGCGAAGGACCGTGCCGATCTGCATACCGCGTAGTTTTTCAAGTTCGTCTTTGCTGTCGATCAAACTCTGAGCGATACCACGACGATCACGGAGCGTGATGAAATTGAGTCCGCCAAGTAAGCGTTTTTTGTGTAGCCATCCAGTAATTGCGATCGTCTCACCGGCGTGGCGAGCGATCTCATCTGTGAGAATTCTTTCCATACGACCTATAATATCACGAACCTAACAGAGATGCGACGACATCACGCAGAGTGGCAAGGCCAACGGTCGTCTTGTCGTCATCCTGCACGATGACGACACTGCGACGCGACTCGAGACATCGGCTGAGGACATCACGCACAAGGTCGCGTGGCGTGACATACTCGACTCGTGGATCATAGGCGTCACGCACCGATGCTTTGGCCGAACGGAGATCGACGATATCATCAAGATACAGGACGCCGACGACATGATCGATATCGGCTTTGATCACCGGAAATTGTCGATAACCCGAACGATGAAGATCATCCAGCACAATCGGACCAAGTGATTCATCGACAGAGACACTGACGATACGATCGACCGGTACCATGATATCTTTGACCCGTCGATGATCAGCGCTAAGGATGGCTTCAAACTGTTGCAACTCGCGCGCTGATAAGACATGCGAGCGAGTGGCGATATCCAGTAACTCGGCGTGTGACGTAATCATCGCCGACTCATCGACATCGGGTGTAGCAAACCATGCAGCCCAGCTCCAGTGCTGCGTAGCAACGCCCACCCGTTTTTCGTAGCGACGATAGAGGGTCTGGATATGGCGCTGAAACCACTGAGCTCGATGAGCCATGATACTCACAAGCCCGGCCACGATACTAAGTAATATCCCGTAGAAATACCCATAGTAGTTCACGAGAGCGGTAGTGGTAACAACAAAGAGCACCACCATCACGATCCGACGGAGGCCACGAACCTGACGATAGGCTGGACGCCGATCGACAGCTATCACCGAGACGCAAACGAGCAGCAGTGCCGAAAGCACGGCAACATACATTACCCGCGTAGATGGCCCATTCATAGCTACTAGTATACTCGACCCGTGCCAGTAGGCTATAATAGGAAGATAACTTCGGAGGTAGTATGGATCGAAAGCGCTGGATAATTTTCATCGTATTGTGTGTCGGCCTTATCATTGGCCTTGTGATGATGTCATCAAAAGACAAAATAGACGTCAGCAAAGTCGACGGGACTAAGATCAATACAACATCTGAGATTACTGACCACGTCTTTGGTAAAGCAGACTCAAAAGTCATTGTCATCGAGTACGCCGACTTCCAGTGTCCAGGCTGTTACGCTGCCTATCCCCAATACAAAGCCGTCGGTGAACAATATAAAGACCAGGTGGCTTTCGTCTTCCGCAACTTCCCTCTCAGCTCGCTTCACCCGAACGCTCTTGCCGCCGCGTCAGCAACCGAAGCCGCTGGGCTCCAAGGAAAATACTGGGAGATGCACGATCTCGTCTTCCAAAATCAGCCAGACTGGAAAACTGCTCTTGCCGACCAGCGCGATGCAAAATTTGAGTCACTCGCCGTCCAGCTCGGTCTCAATATCGACCAGTTTCGCTCAGACATCGCCGGCAGCAAAGTCAGTACAAAGATCAATACTGATCGATCGATCGGCATCAAGATGAATGTTAGCTCAACACCAACTATCTTCATCAACGGCTCAAAGGCCACGGACACTATCGTCAGTGACCTCATGAGCGGTACTGGTGATCAACTACGCGATCGACTTGACACTCTCATCAAAGAGAACGGTGGCACGCCTCCAGCTCGTACTACTGCACAATAAATTCTTGCCACTCGGCACGAACAATTTCCACTTCGACGCGCACGGCTCGTGATGGTCGTTTGACGACATCAATTATTTTCATATCCATCCTTTTTATTTTTGCTTTGTTTTTTCACACAAAAAGCATTACCACTATGATACGCCCCATGATACTTCCTGTCAAAACTTTAGAATATCTTGCGTGTCCTCGCGAGAACGATGACGATGGCCGTCGTAACAAGTGTCAGACTGACCACAAAAATATACGCCCAAATCTCCTGCTGAAACGGTAACGAAATATTCATACCATACATTCCGAAGAACGCATTTGGTATTGCGATCAGCAGTGTCGCGATGGTCAAGATCTTCATCGTACGGTTCAGATTGTTGCTAGCAATTGTGGAATAAACGTTGCGTGTCGTAGTAATACTTTTGATGCTGCCATGACACTCTTCGATAAGCTGCTCAGTGTTGAGCAGTGAATCTTTGATCATACTCCGGGTATTTTCTGTCAAAGTGATGTGACGACCTAGTAGCAAACGGTTGAGAATAGCTGTCATCGGCTGCAGGGCCGACAGAACGATATTGAGTCCGTCCTCGACTACAACAAAATCGATAAAATCTTGGTTGTCTATATCATGTCGACCGAAACGAGATCGAAACATCTTGATGCGTTTTGTGCTGTTGTTGATGTGTGCCTCATAGTGATCAGCGATCTGATCAAAGATCATGAGCATGAGTTCGACCGGTTGAGCGGTCGAAAATGCAATCTTGCCACTCGTAAAGTTTTGCATACGCGAGAACGTGCTGTATGAAATCGTCACAAGGAGATCGTGCCGTACGATGCAGAGAATCGGCTCCGTCACGAGCTCCATAGCATCGTTTTCATAGGCATAGCGCGCAAAGAGATAGGTCGTATCACCCTCGTATTCAAGTCGAGGCAGCTCATCTTCGTCAAGCACGTCATTTACATGACCCTGGTTAAGTTTGAACTTGTTTGACAACATCGCGATTTCCTCAGATGTTGGCGACTCAACACTCACCCATGCACCAGGACGATACTCGTGAGAAACCGTGAGCTTCGCAGCATGAGAGTTTTTATAGTAATATGTAACCATTGCCCATGATTATATAAGAAATGCTTATGAAAAAACATCTTGACAGTCTCCATCACAAAAAACACCACTACCATCTCCGTCACCGTTCACCCGAACACGGACCACTGCTGAGTTTTATCGATGGGCTAGAAGGAGGCTTCGCGATATTTGCCGGTATCGTGGCCGGGCTCAGCTTTACGATCGTGAATAGGCAGGCTCTGATCATCACCGCTCTCGTCGGGATCACCGTCAACGCGGTGAACGCCGCAACAATTCGCTACAGCACCGAGCACTACTACGATGAGCTCGATGGACATGAGAAACGAAGTGCCTACAGAGCTTATTTTCTCCCCGCAGTCGCTGAATTCATGATCTATCTGGTCGTGAGTTGCCTGTCGCTCTTGCCGCTGCTCTTTTTCGATCACATCACGACGGCCGTGATCATCATGATATCCGTTTGCCTGGGAATATTGTTCCTGGCAGGCCTGGTGCGAGGGATCATATTGCGTACTCACTCACTCCGTGACGGATTCGAAATCATGATCGGTGGGCTGGTCATGATCGCTGTCGGTGCACTTGCCGGCTGGATCCTCGCTCACCTTTGGTAATTCCTTCACACTGTGCGATACTATGTAGTAACAAACTATTTGAAAAATAAACATGGAAACATCGATCTATTCACAGCTCAGTCTGGTCATCGTCCTCGGTGCAGTGGTCTCTCTTATCATGCGTTTGCTGCGACAACCACTCATCATGGGATATATCCTGACGGGAATCCTCGTCGGACCAAGCGTCCTCGGCCTCATCCATGACGTATCAGCCTTTGAGTCATTTAGCCAGATCGGTATCACACTACTCCTCTTCATCATCGGGCTTGGGCTCAACGCAAACGTCATTCGCGGACTCGGTAAAGTATCATTTCTTGGTGCCCTCTCGACACTGGTCGGCGTCGGCGGCCTTGGAGTCGCCACTAGTTTGCTGCTCGGATTTGATATAGCGTCGGCAGCCATCATCGGCATCTCGCTCTTCTTTAGTAGTACGATTATCATCCTGAAAGTATTGTCTGATCAGCGCGAGACATCCAGGCTTCATGGACAGATCGCTACTGGTATCATCCTCGTCGAAGACATCGTCGCGACCATCGTGCTACTCGTCGTCGCGGCCGTAGGTCGCGAAGGTGGTATCAGTACCACTGATATCGGTATGTTGCTCCTAAAAGGTATCGGACTCGGCGCCGGACTGGCCATCGTCGGCACGAAGATCATGCCCCATCTCAGCAAGTTTTTCGCCGACTCCCAAGAATCACTGTTCCTGTTTACGGTCGCATGGGGTATCGGCATCTCCGGGCTCTTTGGCCTCGCTGGTTACTCACACGAAGTCGGCGCGCTCTTTGCTGGTGTCTCTCTCGCCTCCCTACCCTACTCTGTCGAGATGGCATCACGACTCAAACCACTGCGTGACTTTTTCATCGTGCTGTTCTTTGTCGTCCTGGGCGAAAAGATCCATCTCGACGCGATTTCTGCCAGCATTGTGCCTGCATTGATACTCTCCCTCATCGTCTTGATCGGCAAACCAATCTTCGTCATGATCAGCCTCGGCCTCCAGGGTTACACGCGGCTAACTAGTTTCAAAACCGGTATCCATCTCAGCCAGATCAGTGAGTTTTCTATCATCCTGGTAAGCTTCTCTGCGCTAGTCGGGCTGACCAGCGACAATGTAACAAACACGGTCATGCTCGTCGCCCTTGTCACAATCGGCATCTCGACCTATCTGATGAAATACGACGACCAGCTCTTCAAATTCTTTGACAAATACCTCCATGTCTTTGAGCGCAGTGATATCCGCGAACGATCTACAAAACGTGTCAGCAACCCGATCATTCTCTTCGGCTATCATCGTGGTGGTCATGAATTTTTGCAGACATTTCGAGACATGCATCAGCGCTATCTCGTCGTCGACTATGACCCTCTCGTGATCGAGCATTTAGAAAACCAAGGTATCCGCCATGCCTATGGTGATGCCACTGATGAAGAGTTCCTCGATGAGATCAGGGCGACTGACGCTAAACTCGTCGTCAGTACCGTCACCGACATCCGCGTCAACCGATCACTACTCGCCTTCGTCCACAAACGCGGCCGCGAGACGACATTCATTTGCCACGCCAACAGCTACGATGAAGCCGCCGAGCTCTACCGCTACGGTGCCAGCTACGTCATCCTGCCGCACTTCATCGGCTCAGAGCGCGTCAGCGGCTTTATCAAGAAAAACGGTTTTGACCCCAAAGTCTTTGCCAACTTCCGCGAAAAACACATCCTCACCATCGGCAGAAAAGCACTCGACGCTTAGAGCCGTTGATACTCTTCGTGAGTGTCTCGATCGACGACTACAGTATATGATCCACCAATAGCCAGCTCGCGCTTGATAATGGCACGTTCGCCGTATCTCCGGCGGATAAGCTCGAGCTTCGACGGCTCTTTTTTCTGTGACTCAGGTGAGACTTCGGGCGTAACACGCGAAGCCTTCATTACTTTATGTGCCAAAGAATCCGGCAATGTCGTCCGACCACACCCACCAGTACCAACGCAGGTATAGTGAAGTTCTCCGTCACGAACGGTTACCTTGACATCGGTTCGCTTACAGTGCGGGCACTTCATACATTTATCGATATATTCACCGTTACGATCAAGTCCGATGCCTTGTAGCGCCAGCGCTTGCTCGGTACTTAATTGCGCTTGCGACACTAGGTTGAGACCCGTCGGACAGTCAGGATCGGAAACCGTCTCGCCATTGGCCCGCGCATCACTGCCAGCTGCAGTAGCGTCACCTATATAATCTGGCTCACGCCCAAGTCGCTCCATGAGTTTCACAAAGTCATAATTGAGGGTTTTGTACTCCTCGGTTATTTCGTAGTGCTTGCCGTATTGTTGTTTGAGCTGGTACACCGCTTTCACATATGGATCGGTATGCTCGGGATGCCGCTCAATCAACTGAAGGGTACCGATGATCGGCGAATCCTGGCGCCCGGCATACCACTTGCCACCGTGCTGGCGCGCTAGTGACAAATCATAGCGTTTTCGGAAGAAATCAACTGGTTCTTCGCCCCTCAGCTGGCTGCGTCGTATCCAGAAATCCATTGCTAGGATATCTTCAGGCGTTGCACTATCCGATATCCGGGCATCCTCACATACATCTACCATTGACTGTACCCCGAGTCTATTGCCTCCATCTAGCGAGGCCGAGGTTGTGCGTACTCCACCCTCTATCGGTTCGGTGACTCGTATCATGATCTTTTGACGTTTCTTGTCGTACGCGCCAAGATCAATGCCGTCATTGACCGCATCGGGCATGATCGAAGCATGTAACAAGACGTAAGGATCATCTTCGTTGTGTTGTCGGCCAACCCTGCGTTGTGACTGATATTGCTTCGCCTCGATATGACGACGTAGCAGTTCGATCATAAACTCAGGATGTTCGCTCACGATAAGCTCTGCCCTCTCGATGCCCCTCGCAAATACATCAGACAGCGGCTCGCCCTGAAAATACAGCTCACCGTCAGGACCGTACATGTATTCAAACGGATTATGCATGACACCGTTGATCTGCTCGGAGACACGCGTTTTTTCATCGGTAGCAAAGCGCTCAAACATATCACGTTCATACGCTTCATAGTCGCCCCGTTGTCGCTGCTCTACCTGCTCGCGCGTCGTCACAAAAATACCCCTCTTCGAGCACGAAAAGGGGCACTGAAAAATCAGCGTCACGTTTCCTGCTCGGGAATCCAGCTGTTGCGATTAGCGTATCGGACTTATCAAATACCTACCCTCATAGTTATTTGCATCACCGTTGCGGCACAGTGCAGGACTCTCACCTGCTTCCGTCTATCGCACTGGGTTAGTTGTTAATATCTACTAGTATATAGGTCTATGGCTAGTGCCGCATAGAGTAAAAAATACACTACCAGTAGCGTAATCTACGCTATGCCCGGTGTATCGTCGTGCCCGCCGCGAAGTGGTCGCTCGACAATCCCCGTCGCGATCAGGGTAGCCGCTAGCATGAGTGCCGCTGAGACGTAGAAGACATCACGGAGGCTATCGCTAAACGCACTCGCGACTTTGTCGCCAAAGGCATCTTGCTGCGTCATCAACTGCGTCTTTGCTGCCGGGCGGGCTGGTGCGGGAAGATTCGCTGTCGCTGCATCAAACCCATCATTGATCTTGTTTTTAAATGTCGTCGTATTGAGGTTGAGTGCGGTATCAGCATCAACCGAACCTAGCATCTGTGCTGCGGCTGGTTGCTGAGACAGCATCCTGATATAGCTGTCGTTTTGTAGATTACCGAGCTGCGTCGTGATGCCACTCACGAGGATTGTGCCAAGGATGGCCGTACCAACGGTCGAACCAAGACCACGGAAAAGCTGGACTGACGCCGTCGCCGCACCAAGATCTTTTTGCGTAAATTCATTTTGCACGGCGAGGTTTAGGATCGGCATACCAGCACCAAGTCCCGCACCCGCGAAGAACATGATGATCGCTTCGTGCCAGTACGGACTGTCCGGCGTCAAAAACGATAGTGCAAAGATGGCGATCGTTGCGACACTAAAGCCCGCGATGACTAGTAACTTGTATTTTCCAGTGCGAGAGACAATTTGTCCCATAGTGATCGCTGTGCCACTGAGCCCGACGATCATCGGCAAGAGCATGAGACCAGACTGCGTCGCGTCCGCACCAAAGACTTGTTGGTTGAACTGCGTCAGATAGAGGATTGCGCCGAGAAATGCCGCGCCGAAGAGAAGTGCAACTGCCATCAATGTGCTAAACGTACGGTTACGGAAAAACCCAAGTGGGATGATCGGCTCCGAAGCATTACGCTCTGCCCAGACGAAGAGTATCGCACCGATGATAGCGATAGCATAAAGTGCGACCTTGATCAGCAGGCCATCGACACCACTGCTGATAAGTGAGGCGAAGATCTTGTCGGTATTATCAACCGCCAGGATGAGAGCCGACAATGAAGCCGCCAAAAACCCAGCACCGAGATAGTCAATCTTCGGTTTGTGATCATGACGGATGAGCGGCATGTAGCGCGCGATGATAAAGAAGCTGACAATACCGATCGGTACATTGATCCAAAACGTCCAGCGCCAGTTCGTCATAAGACCGAGGATGTTGTGTGGGTCAGTCAAGAAACCACCGAGGAGTGGACCGATCACCGAGCTGAGTCCAAAGACAGCACCTATCAGACCTTGCCATTTTCCGCGCTCGCGAGGGCTAAAGAGATCGCCGATGATCGTGAAGGCATTGGCCATGATGATACCGCCGCCGATGCCCTGGAAAGCGCGCGCCGCGATCAGCTGCTCGATACTCATCGAGCCACCGCTCAGCAGCGAACCGAGGACAAAGACTGTCACACCGATCAGCAGTACCTTACGTCGTCCAAAGATATCTGACATCTTACCGGCGAGCGGCACAGTCACGGTCGTCGTCAACATGTAGGCCGTCACGACCCAGGCAAGACTACTGAAGCTGTTGAACTCTTCGACGATTTTGCCAAGAGCGGTGGCGATAATCGTCTGGTCGAGCGCCACGAGAAACATCGCGCTCATGACGGCGGCCATAACAATTATTTTCTGACGCTGTGAGATGTGATGAAGCATACCTACCCTTTTTTATTAAACTTATTTCTGAGTGCATCGACATGACTGCCCATGTGATCGATGATCGTTTGCATCGATTCCTCGGTCACAAAGCCGATAGCATGAGTCTCTGGCATATAGAGAGCGATCAGTTTGTCGCCTGCTACGATGCCCATTTGCTCACGCACTTCTACTGGTACAACGACCTGGCCCTTCGGACCAACTGTCACTGTACCGGCGAGTTGTAGATTGTCTTTATGAAAACCCATATAGCTATATGTTATACAAGTATAACTAATTATACAAGTTGTATTATGGCCAAACTGTGCTCAACGCGAAGACCATGCGCGCGACCAGCTAGCCACTCATCGACGGCACGCGATGCACCAGGCAAGGCATCGCTCGCATAGTCATCAACGATGATCGTGGCGCCTGGCGTGAGCGTCGGCGTGATCAGCTCCAGTGATTGCTGGATCGAGTCATAGTAGTCGCCGTCTAGGAATGCGAAGCTGATGCGTGACGGCACAGCTGATGCATCAAGCTCCGAAAACCATGCCTTATGGATCACCGGCAGCGCAAGACCGGCTTTCTTAAACTGCGTGATAAAATCCTTTTTGCTGACGGCCAACTCTCCTTCTTTGAACTGCATCCCGGCCGGACTCGCATCGCGTGACGTCTTGGGCGGCAAGCCGGCAAACGAGTCATAGACATGAAACTCACCCGCAAAGCTGTAGGCATCACACAGTCGACGGATAAACAGCGACGTCGTTCCGATATAACAGCCAAACTCAACGATCGAGCCGACACTACCAGCCTGCAACTGCACTTCGAGTCGTGTCAGGATGACGAGAAGCTCAGCACGATCGACTTGGTCGGAAATAATCGGATATTTTCGAAGTAGCTGCTCAGCGATCATGGTCACTGCGTCGGCGGCGGCACTATCGGTGTCGGATCGGTGACGGTGATATAACAGCCATTGCTATCGACAGTCTTGCCATCGATAAGTGGCGTGCTTGGACATAGATCGATATCGTCAGCGACGCCGTCTTTGTCGGTATCGACTGTGACAACTTTCGTACAGCCATTGGCCGTGACGGGCGTGCCAGCCGGTGTGTTTGGACACAAATCTTTGTTGTCCTTCACGCCATCGCCATCGGTATCGTTATTGGCAGTTTGTGGCTGCGTGTCCTCTTCGTCGACGCTGGGTGGTGGCGTATTAGAACCACAACTTTCAGTCGGTACCGTGCCACTTAGGAATACTTCGTTGTATGTGTTCGTCGCATTACCTGTCGCACGGAAGCCATTACTACGGCAGATCGATGCCTCGACGATGCCACTTGGTCGGACGAATTCTTCGACATTGGTACCGTCAAGAAATGCGGTGATGGACTTACGCCATATCGGACCAGCCATCGCACTACCCCCTGAGCTCATGGCCTCATTTTCGTTGTTGCCGACCCAGACGCCAACGACAAGACTTGGCGTATAGCCGATCGTCCAGGCATCGTGATTGTTGTCGGTGCTACCTGTTTTGACAGCAACATTACGACCGGAAATGTTGAGCGAGCTACCAAACGTCGGAGCACGTGCTGAATTGTCGGACAGTATGTTTGATATCAAGTAAGAAGCCTGTTCAGACTGCACGCGTTTGGCGACGGGGTTGTGACGATAAACGACTTCACCGTATTTGTTTTCGATCTCCTGGATCGTTGTTGTGGTGTATTGTTGACCGCCATTTGCAAATGCAGCATAGGCGTTTGTCATCTTGAGGGGTTCCACTTCAGCTGCACCAAGTGCCAGACTAAGACCATAATCTTGATCGTGCGAGATCGTGCTGAGGCCCATACGCTGCGCTGTATCGACGGCCGAGCTGACGCCGATCTTTTCCATGACTTTTACTGCCGGGATATTGAGAGACTGCGATAGGGCGTTGCGCACACTGATGTCACCGCGATATCGATGGTCAAAGTTGTGCGGCGTGTACCCGCCAAAATCAGTCGCCTCGTCTCGCATGATCATACCTGGCGTGATCACTCGCTGGTTGAGAGCCTCAGTGAAATATATCGGTTTGAAACTTGACCCTGGCTGGCGCGGGTTAATCGCGACGTTGAATTTTCCCCACTGATCGTTGTTGTAGTCTGCACTGCCGACCAGCGCTCGGATCTCACCGTTTTTGGGATCGATCGCGACAAGTGCTGCGTTGCGGCCACCACTTCGGGCATTGATCGCCGTCTGGTCGGCCACGTTTTTCTCAGCTGTCTTTTGCCAAGCAAGATTGAGCGTCGTTCGTACACGGTAGCCCGATCGCTCGACGGCCTCGTCACCGTATTTGTTCTCTAGTTCGGCTATCACCATCTCGACAAAATGCGGTGCGTTACCGACTGCAGATTGTTTCGGTGGTGCGTAGCTGAGTACGACGGCCAGCGCGGCAGCTTTGTCAGCCTCACTAATCTTCTTGTCTTCAACCATCCGACGCAGGACCCGTTCTTGCTGTTTCTTAGCCTTCTCTGCATCACCACTCACTGGCGAATAGGCGCTCGGCGCTGGCAAGACGCCGATCAACATACTGGATTCGGCGAGAGTTAAATCTTTGGCGTCTTTGGCGAAATAGACATGTGCCGCTTCGTCGATACCAAACGCCCCCTCGCCGAAATACACCGAGTTGATATACATATCGAGGATCTCGTCCTTGCTGTACTGCCGGTCGACAGCCACCGCCATCACAACTTCTTGGTATTTTCGGAAGAAATTCTTGTTGCTGGTCAGTAAAGTATTTTTGACCAACTGCTGAGTAATTGTCGAGCCACCGTAGGCCGTCGCATCATGACTCGAAAAGTTAGCGTAGAGTGCCGCTACTAGGCCTTTGATAGAGACCCCTGAGTGTTTATAAAAATCTTTGTCTTCACTGGAGACAACCGCGTCTTTCACGGACGTCGACATCTCCGTAAGCTTGAGGCGCTTGAGCGGCTTACTTGTGCCACTGCTATAAAACACCTCGCCGTTACTATCGAGTAGCTCGATGCCGGTATTGTTGCGGTTCATCAGGCGCTCCGGGTCAGAGATATCCCGCCAGAGTAGCGCGTACGTCACCAGCGGCACGAGGATGAGAAATGCAAGGATCGGGATACCGATGACCAGCAATTTCTTTTTGAGGCTCAGCCGCCAAAATCCTATCCAAGCTCGCCGCAGTCGGCTATTGGAGCGGTAAATATGACGAGACTTCGTGTATCGGCCTTTGCGCATACTTATTACATTTTACAGCACAAGCAAGGGCAGAGGCTACTTCGGCGCAAGTTTACCGTCGATGAGTTTAAACGTCTTGTCGGTCTTGCCTGCAATCTCGAGGTCATGAGTGACAACGATAATCGTCGTATGCTCCGTTCGTGCTAAGTTGTGCAATAGGTCGAAAACAGCACGGCCATTCTCACTATCAAGATTACCCGTCGGTTCATCAGCCAGAATAAGCTTGGGTTTATTAGCCAGCGCTCGTGCGATCGAGACGCGCTGCTGCTCACCACCCGACATCTTGCCTGGACGACGTAGCTGGCCATCGCCCGTGATGCCGACTTGATCGAGTAGCTGCTGGGCACGTTCGAGTCGCCCGGCTTTGGGTGCATGAGCAAATTCCATCGGAAGCATGACATTTTCGAGCGCTGAAAGGTTGGGCACCAGATTATAACTCTGAAAGACAAAGCCGATTGTCGAACGACGATAGTCGATCAGTGTTCGATCACGCATTGCCGTGATGTCTTTGCCGTCGATCTCGATATGCCCACTCGTCGGGCTATCAAGCGCCCCAAGCAGACCAAGCAACGTGCTCTTGCCTGAGCCCGATTTGCCAATGATCGAGGCAAACTGGCCTTCTTTGACGGCGAAGCTAACGTCGTGAATGACACTGACTTTTTGATCGCCTTGTACAAAGTCTTTGCGTAAGTTTTTGACGGTCAACATATTATTCACTCCTCATAGCTTCTGCCGGCTTAATCTTACTGATGATAAATGACGGCACGGCACTACCGACAATGGCGATGGCGATGGCCGCCAGCGCACCGTAGACCAGCATGCTCGCCCCCACCGATGCCTGGATATTGGTCAAGGCTTGCTGCGATGCCTGACCAAAACCGCGTGGGCCCATCGGTCGCATACCTGTTGTCTGCGATGATGTACTACTGGAAGACGTGCTAACGAGTGAGTTAGTCAGCGGTGTTGCAGCAGCGACACCGATACCGAGACCGACGACAAGCGCCAACACAGTTAGTGTGGTTGCTTCGACGACAAACTGCCACATGATGCCACTATTGCTCGAACCAATGGCTTTCATAACACCGATCTCGCGGCGACGCTCACGCACGATCATCATCATGGTCAGTAGGATAATCACCGCACCGGCAACCAATGCGCCGATCAGGCTAAACATCGAGATTTGTTTGACACTCTCTAGCGGCGCGACGAGTTGGTCGGCGGTATCTTGGCTGTTGGTGACATCAGCCGCGGTGCCAAGTGCCGACTTAATAGCGGTCGTGGCAGCTGCTAAGTTGTCACTGGAATCAACGGTGGCTGAGGCGCTAGTGACTGCACCCGCTTGCGATGATAGTCGCTGCAGTGTGGTAAGTGAGACAAATATTCCGTTATTGGCAAACGTATTGCCCGCATCATAGATACCGACCACTGTCATGGTCATGTCGTAGGCCGTAAAGGTTGAACCGACACTGAGGTTATTTTTGGTAGCTATCGACGTACCAAGCACCGCCTCATTGACGTCTTTTGTAGCGTCAAAGACGTGGCCGCTTTTCCAAGCGAGTGTATTGCCGCCAAATGTCGAGGCGTTACTGACATTGTTGACGCCTGTAATGATGACTGGCGGCGTAAAGGTTCGTGTCGTTGTCTGAGTCGTACCCACGATCGACGGCACACTAGGCGGTGGGCCGGCTTCAATGCCAGTCGTCCCCGACTGACGATTACCGAAGCTTCCTGGCTCGATCGACGAGACGAGATTGGTCTGCTCTGTCGTCATACGGTCGCTGAGCGTACTTGTCACACCCGTAACATGCGCTGTCGCGACAACTTTACTCAGCTGATCGGTCGTGAGCGGCGTACCACCGCCCTCAAAACCACGCACGCCAGCTGGCGCAATGGTAATCGTATTGCCGACGCTACTTTTGACGGCGCTAATTTTGTCACTGACTGCCTGGCGGGCGGCAAGCATGGCGATAATAAGCCCGATACTCAGCGCAAGGATCAGCACGATCGATCCAGTGCGGATCATGTTGCGAAATGCATTGCGCACGCCGCGGCTCACTGAGTTCATATGGTGTCCTTTCGGTTATATATGCCTGCACTATAGGCGTACTAACTGAGAGCATGCTGAAGATGCGATAAATGATGAGGTTAGTGTGTCATAATACTTATATACCATGGGTTCCACGATGATCACGTCGGCACATAACAATGATGGGTATATACAATGAGCAATGCCGAGACCATAACAGTACGCCAACCACAACCAGATGAAATGCCGGCCGTCCTCGTGCTTCGCAACCTTGTACTCAACCAATCCGTCGGCCACCCCGACCAGACCGAGCTATCAACAAGCGATCTCAAAGCAAGTACGGTGCACGTTGCCGCGTTTGACGGTGATCACGTCGTCGGGACTGCACGCTTCGATGCTCATGAGGAAAATGGCGATACTGTCTGTCTCGTCCGACGAGTTGCCACCGACCCTACTCGCCGCAGACAAGGTATCGGTGCTCGCGTCATGCAATGTGGCGAATCGATCGTGCATGAACGATTTGGCGCGAGACACTTTGTCCTCCATGCGCGTGAAGAAGCAGTCCCATTTTATGAAAGCCTCGGCTATACGCTGACCGGCAAGACTGCCATGCATGATGGTGATGAAAATTGGGAAATGACAAAAATGATATCGAGCGCAAATCGAGAGGATAATATATGATCGAGACCTGGCTGACAGCATTTAAAGACGGTTGGAAATCACATGATATCGATGCCGTTATGGCATTGTTCGTTGATAGTGTTGAATATTGGGAAACACCATTTCAGAAAGTTGAATCAATGAGCGCTTTACGACGTGAATGGCACGCGATATTATCTCAGTCGAATATCAAAATTGATACCAAAGTGTATAGCAGCTCCGATAATCACCACACTATTATTTGGGATCTACAATACCTCGATGAAGATAGCCAACCACAGCATTTGTCTGGCACCTATCTCATCACACTCAATCATGACGGATTATGTCGTTACTTTTACCAAACCGGGGAGAAGGTGTGAAAAAAATCATTTTCCTGCATCGCTCAGTCGGTGAAAACCTCATCAATGATGGTGCTGTCTACACATTGCTACAGGAGCATACCGATATCTCATTTTGTGATTTCAACCAAAACACATCATTGCTTCGTGACAATACCGGTACGCAAAAGACAAGCTATCAAATGCCCGGTAGTAACACAACGCCACATGACTTTGCGGCACTATTTCGTGATGACTATCAGTCGCCTCTCAAAGATTTTGTGATGCAGCATGACGTCATCATCATCAAGTCGTGCTACCCCAACTCAAATATCAAAAGTACTGAAGATTTGCAGCACATCAAAAACGACTACGCATCTATCGCACAGTTTTTTGCATCATACCCAGCGAAACAATTGATCATCATGACGTCACCACCGCTCGTACCGCTCATGACTTCTGCTGCAAATGCCACAAGAGCACGCGAACTGGCTACCTGGCTCTCACTCAAACAATTTGGCAGTAACATAACCGTCTTCAATTTCTTTGATCACCTTGCGGCCGACAGCGGACATCATTCGAACATGCTCCGTCCAGGCTACCGACGACTATTGCCGTTTGACTCACACCCGAATCGACGCGCATCTCAAGTCATTGCGCCCACATTCGTATCATCTCTGGTTCGGAGCTAGCTTATTGGCTGCCCATTACGACGAGTAATGTCACAAGTATCGCGATCACGATGATGACGACCACGATTTCGAGTACGGTAAATCCTGATTGGCGGTTTTTTTGCATATCACCCCTTGATATCTCTATCATATCATAAGCGTTATTTGCTATACTATTACCAGATAACAGAAGGGTGGCGGCTCGACAGATGGCAAACGTATACTCAAGATATAGCCTGCATTCGATGATGCGTAGCCGGTTTGCTATGGCTGCTGTATTTTGCTCACTCTTTGTATCACTCTTCGTCGTCTCACTCGCCCACGGCGTGATATCTGTCTCGCAAAGCTACACCTCAGAGACAACACTGCCGCTCGGCTCACTAGTCAGCCTCAAAAACAACAGTGCCGATGAAGTTGTCCCCAGTATCAGCAGTAACTCCGAGAGCCTACTCGGTATCGTCATTAGCGCCGACAGTTCGCTGCTCGCCCTGACAAATGACAAAGGCAAGCAAGTCCAAGTAGCCACCAGTGGCACCGTACCCGTCATCGTCTCGGATATCAACGGCACGATCAAGCAAAATGACCACATCACCGCCTCCCCGATCACTGGTGTCGGTATGAAAGCCAGTACAAACGTCCGTATCATCGGCATCGCGCAGGGCGACATGGTGAACAGCAAAGACGGCAAGCAAGAATACACCGCCAAAGACGGATCGAAACACACCGTCCAGCTCGGACAAGTCTCAGCCCTCGTAAATGTATCGTACTTTTTCAAGGAACCAGACAAGACACTCGTACCGGCGGCCGTCCAAAACATCGCCGACTCACTCGCCGGACGCACAGTCAGTACCGTGCCTATCCTTGTCAGTGCCGCAATCTTTGTCGTCATGATCATCGTCGTACTCGCCATCATTTACTCTATGATCAAAAGTAGCATCATCTCCGTCGGCCGTAACCCTATGAGCCAGTCTGCCATCTACCGTGATCTCGTCCAGCTCTCCGCCCTGGTGCTCGTCATCCTGACGGTCGGCATGGTATCTATTTATCTAATACTCACGAAGTTATAGCCATGGAAACACTCGCCCTGCAACTCTTCCTCCTCCTCAACGTCTTCGCCGTCGGCATCCTCAGTACGCTCGCCGTTCAGCATGCTCGTGAGCATTACCGACCGACACCGAAGCAACCCGTCGAATCTCCGCTGCCCAGTGAGGTCAAAGCCGACATCGCTCAGACAGCTCGTCAAAACTTCCAGGCCATCATCGACCAGTCAGCCGTCGATCTGCAAAAAGACCTCACCGCAACCAACTCACAGCTCAACACCATGCTCGAAAAACTCGTCACTTACGCGGTCAATGCCGAGATGGAGCGTTACCGTGAGAGCCTCGACGTCCTGCATCGCCAAAACGAATCGGCGTTGCGCAATTCGATGCATGACACCACCAGCCAGCACATTGACCTCAAATCCAAACTCATCAAGCGTCAATCCGAGCTTGACCAGGAACTCATCGAGCACCAGACCAAACTCGAACGCCAGCTCGCCGAGCATCAGGCCGATGCCGAGGCCAAGCTCAACGATCGCCAAGCCGAGATCGACCGCGATCTCAAAGAGCGCCAGGCCAAACACCAGACCGAACAAGAAGATCTCGAAGCACAACTTGCCAAGCACCAGACAGAAGTCGAGACCAAGCTTCGCGACCACCAGAACCAGCTCATCGCTGCGATCGACGAGCGCGAAAGCAAACTCGCCGAGTACCAAGCCGCCCTCGAAGCTGACCTGACGAGCCGCCAGGCCAAACAAGCCACCCTCCAAAAAGACCTGGAAACCAAACTCCAGACTGAGATCGATGCCAAAAAAGCCTTCATGACCAAACAAATCGATGCCAAACTAGCTGACGCCGTGAGCTCCTTCCTCGTCGAGACACTCGGTAGCAATATCGACCTCGGCGCCCAGGGCCCTTACCTGACAAGCCTGCTCGAAGCCCACAAAGAAGAGCTCAAACAAGGAGTAAACGATGCCTGAGACTACCGAAGCACCGTTCAAGCTCCCCGCAAGTGTCGCCTCGCCGCAAGACCTGACATCACTGATCCTTGAGATTCGCGCCTATGCTACGTGGTATTCGAGCGAAGCCGTCAAAAAACGCGTCGGCGTCACCCGGCCAGTTGATCAGCCCGAGCTGTCGCCGGTCGCCTCCGAAGTTCTCCGTGGCTACGCCGCATCGCACCAGATAGACCGCACCAGCCTCGACGCCCTGATCGCCATGCTTGATGCCTACGGCAAACATGCTCCGATCATGACGATCACGCTGGCTGCACCCGCCACCAATACCATCAAAGCCGAGCTCACCGGCTGGGCCCGCGCCAATCTCGCCAGCAACATCCTCATCAGCTACCGCTTCAACTCAACTATCCTCGGTGGCATGGTCGTCCGCTACGGCAGCCGTATCTATGATTGGTCGTTTCGATCGCAGCTACTGACGAATAACGCGAAGATTCCGGAGATCCTCAGTCGTGTTTGACAACCAGCAATTCCAAAAGCTCGTCGAAGCCGGCAATCTCACCGGTGAGGTGGTCGCTATCAACCGCTTTATCGTCGAAGTCAAAGGTCTCGAAGGCGTCACTATCGGCGCCCAGATCCTGTTCGAAGATGGCCAGCGCGGTATGGTGCGAGAAGCCTACGGCGACCGTGTCGTGCTCTACAACATCGACTCCGAAAATCTCTCACTTGGGTGCCTCGCTGTCCTCCAATACGACCAACTCCAGGTCCCGGTCGGACACGCGCTGATCGGCCGCGTCGTCAACCCGATGGGCGAGCCACTCGATGGCAAAGGACCAGTCGCTGCCACCGAGACATCTGGCATCTTTACCCCAGCACCAGGCATCATGGACCGCAAAGTGCTCGACGAACAGCTCGCCAGCGGCGTCACAGCAGTCGATAGCTTCTTCCCGATCGTACTCGGCCAGCGTATCGCCATCCTCGGCGACAGTAAGTCCGGGAAAAGTACGTTTCTGAGCCAGCTCAGCGCCAACCAAGAAGGCACCGATCGCATCGTCGTCTATGTGCTGGTCGGCAAACGCAAAGTAGACATCGAAAAACTCCTGGCCGGGCTCAAACTATCCGGCGCGATGGACCACACCATCGTCGTCCTGGCCAATATCTTCGACTCCCTGACGCAGAGCTACATCGCGCCCTACGCCGCTGCTGCCATGGCCGAAAGTTTGTGGTACGGTGAGACCGGACAAGATGTCATCATCATCTATGACGACCTTAGCTCACACGCAGAAGCCTACCGCCAGCTATCACTCCTCCAAGAAGTCGACCCGGGTCGGGATTCATACCCTGGTGATATCTTCTATACGCACTCCAGCCTCCTCGAACGCGCCGGCAAGCTCCTGACCAACGGTAAGACCCTGACTAGCCTACCAGTCATCTTGACGCCGAACGATGACATCACCGCCTACCTGTCCACGAACGTCATGTCAATCACCGATGGCCAGATCATCTTTGATCTTGGGTATTTCCGCAAAGGCGTCCGTCCAGCCGTCAAT
This sequence comes from Saccharimonadales bacterium (SeqCode), assembly GCA_049291395.1. Lineage (GTDB taxonomy): Bacteria > Patescibacteriota > Saccharimonadia > Saccharimonadales > Saccharimonadaceae > JAPUDQ01. The sequence continues at coordinate 27,699 of JBATPJ010000043.1, forward strand.
GCCGGTCTATCAGTGTCGCGTGTCGGTGGTCAAGCCCAGACGAAGCGACAAAAACAGCTATCGACCGCTCTCTTTAAAGCCCTGGCGCACTACCACCAGGCGGAAGAATTTTCTCACTTTAGTAGCCAGCTCAGTAAAGAAACTCGGCTCGATCTCATGCGTGGCAAGCACCTCTACGCCGTGCTTCAGCAGCCGCCAGAGCAACTGTATTCGTTGCCGCAGCAGCAGCTCATGCTCGAGACGATCATGAAAAGTGACGACGACCGCGCCATCGATGTCGTCAAACTCCGCGAAGCCGTCAAGACCCGTGCCGAAGAAGCCAAGACCGACGAGGATTACGACCGACTCGAAACCGAACTCCTCGCGGCCTACCGAGCCGAGAAGCTTGAGCCCGCCGCCGCACCATCCGGGGAGAAGCCGCCAGAGGAAAAACCAGCATCCGAGGAGAAGTCCAAGGATAAGAAAGATGACAAGAAGGATAAGAAATGATGCAGAAACAACACGAGTCACGAGTCACGAGTCACGAGTACGCGACACTATTCGTACCTCGTACCTCGTACCTCGTACCTCGGCCTCCGCAGGAGGCACGCAATGCGTAGAGCTAATATCATCGAAAAAGACATGGTCGGCATTGGCACGCTCCGCGACCTGACCAACGTCTTTGAATCACTCGCCAGCACCCAGGTCGCCAAAGTGAAAAACAAAGCCCAGCTCAGCCAAGAGTTCTTCGAACTACTCTGGAGTCGTTACACTGCTATCCGCGTCGATCCCAAAAAACGCATCACCAGTCGTGGCGACATCGGCGACAACAACGGCCGCGATGTCCTCATCCTGATCTCCGCCGAGGCCGGTCTGTCTGGAGACCTCGATATGCGTATGATCGAGACGATGCAAAACAACTACAACCCAGCGAGTACCGACATCATCGTGCTTGGTTCACACGGCGCCAGTCAGCTGAACCAACGAGGCATCCCCTATATCCGCTTCTTCCAGGTACCTGAGTCGGATGAATATATCAATGTCACTCCGATCATCGAGGCGATCAAACCATATAACAAAATCGTCGTATACTACGAAGAGTACCTCTCACTCGGTCAACAAGAAGTTCGCTCGATCGATCTTGTGACGCGCATGCAAGATATGAGCAAAGATACCGCCGATGACGCCGCCGCCATCACCGACCTCGAGACAATATTTGAGCCATCACTCGATGAGATAGCCGACCAGATGGAGGAAACCATGATGAGTCTGGCTCTCAGCCAAACCATCCTCCAGTCTGGGCTCGCCCAGGCAGCCAGTCGTTTCAACGCCATGACCGTCGCCGAAGATCGAGCCGGTGAGCTACTTGGCGAATACAAACTCGAGTATCATCGTAGTAAACGATCCGAGTCCGACCGTCGTTTGCGCGAAGTCCTCGTCGGTATCAAGAAAAAACGCCGCAGCTCCGCTGCAGGGAACAAATAATGGAAGATGTCACACAACCAGCCGCCCAGGCCTCAGCGCCAGCCGCGACCGTCCCGGGCGTCACTGATGAATTTGTCGGCATCATCAGTACACTGCGTGGCCTCACCGTCGAGGTGCAAATCCTGGGCTCTCGTCCGGATGCCAAGGAGCTGCTCGCGGTCGAAGGCTACCCGGAAGTCTTCATCGAAGTAAATTTCTTCCGCGGTGACCGAGCTATCTGCCTCAACCTGAACAACAACCACGTCGTTCGTTGTGGCCAGAAGATGTTTC
>JBATPJ010000044.1:0-10528 GCA_049291395.1 Saccharimonadales bacterium (SeqCode)
ACTTAGTCTCAATCAAGTAGATAATCCGCATGCTCTGGTATATCTCAGACGCTACAATCAGTTCACGCTTTATCTGGTTCCAAGTGGTTAATAGCGTTTCTAGCAGGTCAAGAGATGCATCCCGAGCGGGATGACCCGTATGGCGAGCTGGGCGGCAATATGTCTAGTGGACCAGCTACTATGATTGAATTGTTTGCGAATAGTATCGAAGTGGCTATGACCAATGATCACTTACCCCGCCCCGACCACAAGATTATTCTTGATAGGCTCAATATCGTCGCACTTCTTGAGAGTGATATGGGGGCTAGTACATCTGCCCGGGATCGACAGCTACTTGCTCGGTATCTGACTCTTGCAATGGGAAAACTAAACAACGCAATTCAACAGCTAAGTATAGACGGATCTGGCGTTGGACATACTTGGGTTAAGAGGTATGGCTTGAGCGATGTTACGGCCAAGAATGAGGTTCAAGTGGCTATATTGCTAAATCAGCTCAGAGAGCTTCAAGACTCAGTTAATAAGAGTGGTATCTTGGATCGTCTGCCAGATGCGAACATACCGTCGTCGCCAACAAAAGTAGGTCAATTATACAAGGAGCTTGCCAGGGCACGCGTCGTATCTGATGATAATTGCAGCAAATTCACGATAGTCTACGATAGTACTACCGACATCGCTTCGCAGCGCGCATCCTAGCTATACTATGCTATACTGTGACACTATCCATAAGAGGAGGTGTCCATGGCGGATGAATTACGATCAGATCAGCAAGCAAATGATGCGCCGAGTCAGCGTCAGTCAGCTTCAGTGTCACGTTCGGTGCCGATGAGCGTCGTCGCATCGCGGATCGTCTGGTATATCACCGGTGTTATCGTCGTGCTTCTTGCACTTCGTCTGGTGCTGCTACTTCTCGGAGCTCAGCAGGGCAATGGGTTTGTCGACTTTGTGTATTCACTGAGTGGTGTATTTGCCGCGCCGTTTTTCGGTATATTTAACGACACTGCTATCTACGGATCGTCGCATTTTGAGCCAAGTTCACTCGTCGCAGTCGCGGCATATCTTCTGGTCGGCTGGGGCCTGGCAAAACTATTTACGATCAGCAGCAGTCATCCTGCTGCTTAGCTATAGCGTGCCAGTGCCATCTGAGTGAGAGACGACCGCGTAGGTGGCCGTATCTAAACGTGATCTGGTACAATAGTCAGCGAGAATTGTTTAAAAATTTGTCTCTGTGGGGGTGTAGCTCAGTGGTTAGAGCAGCGGGCTCATAACCTGTTGGTCGAAGGTTCAATCCCTTCCACCCCCACCAGAGATGAGTTTTTATGCAAGTTGATGATCACGCCGCATGATACGGACATGGATTTTGTTGACGTGAGACTGATATACTAGGGGTATATACCCCTTATGAATATTTCGCATTATTATCAGATGTTTCGACGTCATGCCACACTCAACAACGGCGTGCTGGCTGCGGCGGCTATCATCGTGCTAGCGAGTGTGTGGAACACAGTTGAGACGCTGCAAAAAAACTTCCTCTTGCAGCAGCGTGTCGACACGATGAAGCAAGAGATCGCGATCGCGGAGATAGAGACGGAGACACTCAAGCTGCAGCAACAGTATCTCAAAAGTACGGAGTACCAAGAGCTAACGGCGCGCGCCAAGCTCGGGAAATCATCACCCGGTGAAAAGGTAATCATCCTTCCGCCGCTTCCGAAGAGTGATACTCCTCAGGCCGAGACGCCGACGACGAGAGTGCCGAGGAGCAACTTCGCCAAATGGACGCAGTTTTTCTTCGGTCGGTAGCTGACTTGACCGACGGCTAACAGATGTGGTAGTGTATTTGGAGCGCTTTACATAGTAAAGGTGTCATCACCTTCGACGCGGGGTGGAGCAGCCCGGTCAGCTCGCTTGGCTCATAACCAAGAGGTCGCAGGTTCAAATCCTGCCCCCGCTACCACGAAAAGAATCGGTCTTGTACCGATTTTTTTCGTGGTAATGAGAGATGGTTGAACCTGCGGCCAGGTCGGAGGTGAGGAGCGCTAGTGGCGCTCCGCAAGGTAGTCTTCACTTGAAAGCTATGCTTTCAAAGATAAAGCTGCGGGGTCGCGGAACGTGACCAAATCCTGCCCTCATTACTAAGATAAAAACTGACCTTTTGACCAGTTTTTGTCCTGTATAAGTAGCGAGTACCTTGCAAGGTGCATCATCGAACGGTACGATATGGTGATGGATCACTATTTGCCGACAGATGATATCGAAAGATATAGCGAACGAGAGGTAAGAGCTTTGCTAGCTGCTCATCATATCGATTTTTCGAGCTGGGGGTTGCGTGGTTCGAAAAGTATAGAGGAATTATTGGTAGAGATACATAGCGGCGAAGCGACGTTGATGGAGATCGACGGTGTGCTGGTTCGCCGTGTTGATGGCGTCAGTGTCGACGTGTTTGCTGAGATAGAGGGTGAGGTGCGGCGTCTGGTCGAGGACAGGCAAATATTTGCGAGCGATGGGACGGTTCGGAGAAGGAATCTGTCGACATCGTTGGGTGAGAAAAAGAAGGCAGGAGAATCGGCGCTACCTGCGATGGTCAGAGCACTCAAAGAAGAGCTTGGGCTTGATGTTGACGAAGCTCACATCACGGTCGGTGAAGAATCACGAGCAACAGCACCATCAAAAGCATATCCTGGTCTCATGACAGACCGAGGGATGACGCGCGGAGTAGTCGTTTTACCGAGTGAGCTATATGTACCTGAAGGCTATACAGAACGACAACTGACAAAAGAAATCTATTTTACTTGGCATCAGCTCTAAGCTCGAAGATCTAAGGTCTACTCTCTACTACGCTACACTTTGATCTTGCTACACGCCACGCGGACGATTTCGCTCCAGCTAGGGAAGGCGTGGATGGCGTTGGCGACTTCGGCGCTGGTCAGGCCGTACTGGATGGCGATGGTTAGCTCGTGGATGATCTCACCGGCGTGTGGTCCGACGACAGTGCCGCCGATCAGGACGCCACCGCGATCGGTGATCACTTTGCAGAAGCCGTCGCGAGTATCGGTGACGTTACTACGCGAGATGATGTTCAGTGGAGCAACAGCCTTTTTGATCTCGAGGTCACGGCGTAGACAGTCAGCTTCGGTCAAGCCGACGGAAGCAATCTCCGGGGTTACAAATGTTACTCGTGGGATAGCACGGTAATCCGTCGCAACTTTGTGTTTGCGTAGCAAGTTATTGGCCACGACACGGCTCTCGTAAACGCCGACATGAGTATACATGTATCGTCCGAGGACATCACCGGCGGCGTAGATGTGCGGGATGTTGGTCTGGAGATGTTCGTTGACTTCGATACCTTTGTGGCTGTACTCGACGCCGGCGTTCTCCAGGCCGAGATCGGTCTGGGGTGATTTACTGGTGGTGACGAGGATTTTTTCGGCTTTGACCACGTGCTGTTCGCCGCCGCGCAGGTAGGTGACGCGCTGCATCTGACCGTCGCGAGTGACGGAAATGATCTTGGTTTTGGCGAGGACAGTGATGCCGCGTTTTTTCATGAAGAAATCTTCGACGAGCGCGCTGGTCTCTTCGTCTTCGTTTGGTAGGAGTCGTGGTGCGATGTCGATGATAGTGACTTTGCTGCCGAAGATACTGAGTAGTTCGGCAAATTCAACACCGGTCGAACCGCCGCCGATGATACAGACTGATTTGGGCGGACGTGTTAGATCGAGAGCGGTACGCGAGGTGAGATAATCAGACTTGTCGAGGCCAGTGATGTCAGGCAGGCGCATGACAGATCCGGTTGCCACGAGGAAATAATGCGAACTAAAATGTCGACGGTTGACGGTGATCTCATGAGGACTGAGGAAGTGCGCGAGGCCGCGCAGCAGGGTGATGTTTTGCGAGCGGTAATATTTCTCGGACTCGTGCGTACCAGTGCGGCGTATTGTGATATCTTTCCAGGCCTTGATACTCGGGTAATTGTAGCCCATGGCCGTCAGGCGGATGCCGAAACGCTCAGCGCCCCTGGCACTATCGTAGACATTGGCGGCGTGGAGGAGGGCTTTGCTCGGGATGCAGCCGTAATTCGGGCATTCACCACCGAGCTGGTCGGCTTCGACGAGGGCGACGCGTTTGCCAGCACGGGCTGCGATGTCGGCTGCGACACTACCACCGGCTCCGGAGCCGATGACGATGAGATCAAAATCATATGTTTGTTTTGGCACTGGAGCCCCCTAGAGTATTAGTTTGTGTTGTTCATACATGTATGCCGCCTCTGGATGGTAGGTCGCGAGAAATTCTGATGAGACGCGGCGAATATCGGCGCTGGTGACTTCGGTCTTGTCCTCGAGCCAGTCGATGACGTGGCGGCAGACGTGCTCGGCGGCGTCGTGAGCTTCGCCTTCAAATGCGCGCACGGCGAGACAGGCAGCGATGATACTGCCGTGTAGTTTGAGCGGATCAAACGGCTCGCTGTCGTGCCTGCCGGATTTGACGACATAGGTGTCGCTCATAATGCGAGGCCTTTCGATACAAAGACGTGGATGAAGAGCGCGGTCGCGAGTAGCATCGCGGCAGCGGCGTATTGCAAAAATGCTTTATTGTCTTCGCGCCAGCGCTGGATGGTGCTGAGACGATGGCCGCCCGCGATAAGGATTGTCGTGAGGATCAGTGGAGTGACGACGATGAAGCAATAGATGCTCGCGACCATCAGATGATCGATTGGCCGGACAAATAGTATCATGAGGTACGCACTTGCGGTCATCGGAACGATGGTAAATGGTAGCTCGAGGAGAGCAGAAGCCGCGCCGAGCATGAGGGATTCGAAGACGTTGTGGGTGCGTTTGGCGCGATCGGTGAGATAGGCGGCCGCCGATCGGGGGAGCCAGAGGGCCGTGCCGCGACCTTTGCGGTAGTAGCGTGACAGGATGACGAGGGCGACGACAACCGGAGCGACGACGAGCAGCCACCAGTCATGAGAGCTGATATCGTTGACGGCAGTGAAGACTGCGTAGAGTATCGCTCCAAAGACCAGCATCAGCATGCTGAAATTACCGACGATGTAGGCGAGGTCGAGTCCGAGAAGCCGGCACGACGATCGTTTCTTGCCGAGGCTATGACCGCTCAGTAGCGTGAGGACGCTGACGCTGATTTGGAACGTCGCTTGGATGACAGCAAAGGCCAGCAGGATGGCGACGATGTTCCAGGTAGATTCGAGAGAGTAGGGCTGCATATTATTTGTTTTTTGGTATAGTTCTCCACCTCACTATATACCATAGATTGACCCCTTATGTCAAAGTGGTCATGGTTAGGTATTGACAAAGCTTATGTTTTTTGCTATGATGTATATATAATCAAATAAAACAAAAAGGATGTCCACCATGATAGCACTTCAAGCCGAAACAGTACTCTCTGAAACGATTCTTGAGACGTGGAAACGAATCCGTAGCAGTGCCGAAATAGAATCACTGCTGACGCGACGAGAACTCGCACTTACCGATGCAGACATCGATGAATAGTCAGATCACGACACGCATATAACGGTATTACTATGTACCAACCTGCACGATACCCTATACTAGACGCATGAAGTTTATTCGTGAGGATCGCGACCAAGCTGTCGCCACGATAGCAGAGACAATCATCCAGGGGCTATATGATAATGGGGGTCTCGTTTGGCTGGTGAGCGGGGGCTCAAACATCGAGCCGCAGTGCGCTGTGATGGCTGCCGTGAAGCGAGAGTGTTCTGATGAGCAGATTGCCCGCATGATGATCGTTGCCGTCGATGAGCGATACGGCTCGCCTGGTCATGATGACTCCAATTATGCCCAGTTGCATCGTGCTGGGTTTGATCCAGGGACGGCCTCGTGGGTTGATGTGCTCGCTGCCGGTACAACATTTGATGAAACGGTACAAGCCTATGATAAGCTCATGAGGCAGATCCTCGATGCTGCGACGACGGTCGTGGCAACGCTTGGTTTGGGCGCTGATGCCCATACGGCTGGGATATTACCAGAATCACCAGCCACACAAGACACCGACCAGATGGTGCTAGGTTATGAATGGAAAGACTATCGACGGATGACATCGACGCGGCGAGTACTTCTGCGCACCACGACTACCTATGTGCTGGCCTACGGTGAATCCAAACATGACGCGCTGCGACGGCTCAACGACAACAATGAAACATTTGTACAGTTGCCGAGTCGCGTGTTGTACGAGTTACCATCAGTGTATGTGTACAATGATCTAATAAGCGAAGGGGGAATATGAAAATAGCAGTACATGGACTTGGACGTATGGGTATGCAGATCGCTCGCAAACTAGCTGAGTCTGGCCAGCACCACGTCATCGCACACAATCGTAGTCGCGAGCCGATCGACGAGGCAGTCACGTATGGGTGCAGCGCAGCCGTGACAAAAGCCGATGTGCTGGGGCAGTTTGGCCAAGAGCCTACAGTGATATGGGTCATGTTGCCAGCGGATGTTGCTGAAGAACACATCTTGGAATGGGCGGAGATTGCACCAGCAGGGAGCGTCATCGTGAGCGGTGGGAACTCGGACTACCGTACCACTCGTGAGCTTGGTGCCAAGGTCGCTGCGGCTGGCAAGCGAATGGTCGATATCGGTGTCAGTGGTGGAGTATGGGGATACGACAACGGGTTTCCTCTCATGTGTGGTGCTGATGACACGACGGCATTTGATGTCCTAAAACCAGCGCTTGAGACATTGGTGCAGCCAGGAGGAGCCTATCATTTGTTTGGCCCAAGCGGGGCAGGCCACTATGTCAAAATGGTACACAACGCTATCGAATACGGTATGATGCAATCCCTCGGTGAGGGGTATCGACTACTCCACGAAGGCCCTTATGACGGCATTGATCTCGCAGCCGCGGGTGATTTGTGGCAGCATCATAGCGTCGTCACCAGCTGGCTCAATCAACTGAGTGCCGATGCGATTCGTGAAAACCCGACGCTTGATGGGATCAGCGGGTACGTTGCTGAGTCTGGTGAAGCACGATGGGCGCTCGAAACGGCCGAGCAGCAAGGGTTTACACTGCCATGTATCCAAACGTCATTTGACGTGCGAGTACGTTCGCAGCAAGGCGAGACGAATTTTGCGACAAAAGTGGTTGCTGCTCAGCGCAACAAATTTGGCGGACACAACCTCAATGGCGAGGGTGCCGCGTGAACGACTACCGTGACAATCCGCTGATTATCGTGATATTTGGCATCACGGGTGATTTGTCGCAGCGCAAACTATTGCCCTCGTTGTATTATTTGAGCGAAAATCAAGGATTGCCTGAAAAACTACGCATCGTCGGGGTCAGCCGCAAACACGTTGACCCTGCCGAGATCTACCAGCCACTTCGCGAACATGGCGACAGCATCGTCATCGACCACATGCAGTCACAGACCGAGATGTGCCAGCTCGACATCGACAACCACGAGGATTATGATGCGTTACTCGGGAGACTGCGCGATATTTCAGACGAGTTTGGCCCCGGAGTCAGTAGGCTTTACTATTTGTCGATCCCTGCGCAGGCGTTTGATGCGGTAGTAACCAATCTTGGTACCACTGGCCACAACGAGCCATTTGCCGATGATAGTTTCCGACCGCGGCTGCTTGTCGAAAAACCATTTGGTCACGATACCGCATCGGCTCAGCATCTGGTTGACATCGCGAGTCAGCATTTTGGAGAACAGCAAACGTTTCGCATCGATCATTATCTCGCCAAAGAGACGGCGCAAAATATTATGACATTTCGATTTAAAAATCCGTTGTTTGAGACTTCATGGAATGCCAAGCACATCGATCGAATCGAGATTGTCGCTCACGAGACGATCGGCATAGAAAACCGTGCGTATTTTTATGAACACACTGGTGCACTCCGTGATATATTGCAGAGCCATCTTTTGCAGCTGCTCGCGCTCGTGACGATGGAGCGACCGGCGCAGTTTACGAGTGCCGATATTCATCATGCCAAGCAGCGTCTTCTCGACAGCATACAGACGATTGAGTTGGGCGATGTCGCGACGCATACGAGCCGTGGCCAATACGATAGTTATCGAGCGGAAGTCGATAACGAATCATCTGTTGTTGAAACGTTTGCGAGGCTCAATCTTCAGATTGACAACGAACAGTGGTGCGGGACAACTGTCATGTTGGAAACGGGCAAGGGCTTGGATGAAAAACTGACCGAGATCACTGTCCATTTCCGAGAAACCAAAGAAACAAGTGGCGCCAACAATGTATTGATATTCCGGCTACAGCCACGCGAAGGTATCACCGTGCTGCTCCAGGCAAAACAACCAGGCATTCACAACGATACCGAAACCGTGTCGATGGATTTTGACTACGATACATCGTTTTTGGCGCGATCGGTTGAGGCATATGCCCGTGTGATCGTTGACGCTATCCGTGACGACCAGTCGCTTTTCGCATCGTCAGCCGAAGTCATGAGCTCGTGGCGTATCATTGAAAATGTCATCCAAGAGTGGGCGAAAAATGATCACGGCCTCACGCTATACCCCATCGGTGCTTCTGCCCGAAATATCACATAGATACCGGGTTTTACGACGCAAAAACCCCACATGAAGTGGGGCCTTAGCGTGGTAGCACCAGGTAGGCTTGAACTACCGGGGCATTATGCTCCTCAATAGCTAAAGCTATTTCCTCGGCCAAGCGGTGAAAACGTTCATTGCCGTTTGTGGCAATGAACGCCTATCGGTCGGTAGTTCAATGATTTCCATAACGACGCAAAAACCCCACAAGAAGTGGGGCCTTAGCGTGGTAGCACCAGGTAGGCTTGAACTACCGACCTCAGGCTTATGAGTCCTGCGCTCTAACCAGCTGAGCTATGGTGCCGCGTCGCAACTCGACCTTTTATCTTGTGATACAACTTTGTTGTACCACTGTACTGTATGGTCGGTTGCTCCTCTCAAACAAAAATTCTTGTAAACAAGTAATTTTTGTTTGGTTTAGCCACACTATTCTTGCAGCCGAACATAGCAGATTGTAACAGATTAGGCGAGATATTTCTATATCGGAGATATTACCGGTCATTGTATTTCGCTCCATGGAGCGGGAGCGCTATACTGTAGCTATATGAGCACAAAACGACGTGGGTTTTGGAATGATTTTGCGATACTCATCGGGTTGAAGTCGCTGGATCATGATCTGGCGGATATGAAGTGGCGGCGCTGGAAACAAGTCGCCTATGAGACGCGGGTGGCGATGAGTGACAAAAATCTTGGTATGCTGGCGGCGGCGATCGCGTACTATGGCACGCTGGCGTTTTTCCCGCTGATGGTACTGCTCGTCTCGGTATCGGCGCTCTTCATCCAGCCGGAGCAGTTTCAGCAGACGGTGGAGGCGATCAATCGCTATTTGCCGCATGACATCGCCAGTCTCATCACGTCGCAGTTGACGACGCTGATCGACAAGCCGGTGATATCGATCTCGGCGGCAATCATCGCGCTTGTCGTGGCGCTCTGGAGTGTCTCTGGTGCAGCGGATAATCTCGTCCGCTCGCTCAATGTCGCCTATGGGGTGCATGAGACGCGGAGTATCTTTCGGCTCAAACGGCTCAGTATCTATATGACGTTTTTGCTGGTGCTTATTTTGGCACTCTTCGTGCCGGTGCTGGCTGTAACCGAAGGCTGGCTCGCGTCGGCTGGGCTGCCCTGGTGGATGGTGACGATCGCGACAGTCGTACGATGGCTGTTGCTCGCGGCAGCAGTCATGGCAGGCATCGATCTGCTATACAAGATCGCACCGTCGCACGCTCGGCGGTTTCGCTGGATATCCTGGGGTTCGCTGGTGGCGACAATCCTCTGGATCAGCGTGACGACACTGTTTTTCGTCTACGCCAGGTATTTTGCGCATTTCAGCGAGAGCTATAGTTTGTTTGCCGGCATGATCGTCATGATGATCTGGCTCAATCTCTCATCGCTATCACTACTGCTCGGTGCAGAAGTTGATCGGGTTATGGACGATCGCTAACAGAGGTATATCGTCAAAACAACGGGATTCTCAGAGCCTTCTCAAGCTAGCTGGATAGTATAGGGATGTATCGCGGACGCGCGGTCACAAGCAACTAAGCAGAGGAGAATCTATGAAAAAGCAACTAGCAATTATCGGAGCCGTCGCAGCGATCAGTGCTGCCGGTCTCACGGGCGCTACGATCGCCAATGCGGCGACCACGACGTCAGTCACCAACCCTATGTCGAGCCTGGTCGATGCCATCGCCAGCAAATTTAACTTGAACAAATCAGACGTCCAGTCAGTTTTCGATGCCCAGCGAACCCAGATGGATGCTGACCGTGAGGCAGAGTTAAAAACCGAAGTCGCAGCGCTCGTCACGTCGGGTAAGCTGACACAAGCACAGGCTGATGCCATCAACGCCAAACGAGCCGAGCTCGACAAGCAGCGTCAGACCGATATGGCAGCCGGTCAGAGCAAGACTGATACTGAGCGCAAGGCCGACATGGATGCTCATAAGACCGCTCTCGACACCTGGATGAAAGAGCAGGGTATCGATACCC
>JBATPJ010000045.1:0-8889 GCA_049291395.1 Saccharimonadales bacterium (SeqCode)
GTTTATGGGAAGGCCAACTCTACGTCTTCGATGGTCGCATGGGCATGGATTTTTCTGACCATGCAAAAGTCATCGGCGAGTGTATCCACTGTGCGGGTAAGACAAGCAACTACGAAAACTGCGCCGACCCAGCATGTAACGAACTCGTGCTCATCTGCGAGGATTGTGTTCAGGTGCCAACGAAACTGTTCCACGCCGAAAAATGCATGCTAGTACACGATCAGGCCCCCACTTCTCAATCGTAATACGCGTGTAAGGGTGACTAGTTAAAATGAAGTTTGTACGAAGTAAGTAGTTTGTCTTTGTAGCTTGCATCGACGCCCTCGAGATTGACCCCGGAGAGTAGAAACACGACGTTGTCTTTGCGAATATACATCTGCTGATTCACTTCTTTGCTGCCATCTGCTCGGTATTTACTCCAGAAGAACGCTTCGTCGCCTACGCCAGATTTCTCTTCCTTGGTGTAGTAGATCGTATCGCCGTATTTTTCGGTGCTACGGATATCTGCAATATCTGTTTTGGCTGCTTCGGTATCTGCGTATTGGCGGTATTCTATACTGTAGCTGACGCCCATACCGCTGTTCGTCTCATTGTAGATACATGCAAATTGTCGGGTGTCGGGTCCGTTTATCTCTGTGACCTTTGTGGTACTGTTGTCATCGTCGGTAAACGTCACGCCCCACACCTCGCTAAGCTCGGCGAATGTATATGTCAAGCAGTCTGCAACATCGCCTACTGTTTTGAATGGGATCTTTGACGCCACAGATGAATTATCGTTCGTTGTTTGTTGGCTCGTCGAGTTTTGTGAAGCGTTGTCTGTTTTCGCGGTATCTTTGTTCACGAAGAAATAGACTGCTCCTGCTGTAATTGCGACGACTGCGATAACTGGTACGATTACTTTTGCGTTCATGCTGCCTCCATCATCTATTTGATACGGATATTTTAGCGTATTTGTTGATACTATGTAAGTAACATCTATCATAGAGGAGAAAAGAGCGCAAAATGCCACATATTCATACCCAACCAAATCAACACGATATGACGATCAGCGCGTATATTGTGCGCCTGGAAAATGATCAGTGGAAATGTCTCGTACATTTTCATAAGAAGATCGAGGTCTTGATGCAGATCGGTGGGCATATCGAACTTGACGAGACGCCGTGGCAAACCGTCACTCATGAACTCGAGGAGGAGAGCGGCTACAGTCTAGGCGAACTCCAAGTCCTTCAATACACAGCGGATAGACTGCGAGAAAAGGGTAATGTCACCCATCCGACACCACTACTGGTCAATACTCACAATGTTGGCAACGAGCATTATCATTCTGATCTCTGCTACGGCTTTATCGCTCCTGCCTCGCCCACGCGGTCCGTCAGTGCAGACGAATCAATCGACCTTCGATGGCTGACACTTTCTGAGCTTCAGGACGGTGCAAAAGACGGGACAGTACTTGAAGATGTGCTCTACATCTATGAGTTCTTGCTTGGACATCTCGACACCATGAAACTTGTTCCGGCTAGTGACTACTCTCTCGAAAAGCCATTGTCTATCGGTATGACGTATAAACGTGGTAAACCGGGTGAAAAGTAAGATGGATAGCGTGCTAAAATTTACGCGATTTGGTAATCCGATCCTACGACAAGTCGCTCGACGGCTCGAAAAACATGAGATGACTTCACGCGAACTACAGCAGTTGGTAGCCGATATGCGCTTTACGTGCGAGAAAGAAAAAGCTGGCGTAGGGTTAGCTGCGCCACAGGTCGGAGAGTCGATCGCGCTCAGTGTCATCGCGATCAAGCCGACGCCAAATCGTCCAGATCGTGAACGATTTGATAGTGTGATTATCAATCCTCGATATGTCGGCATCGGCCGAAGGATGGGCATGTGGGAAGGGTGCATCAGTTGTGGTCGACGCAATGACACGCTTTTTGGCAGGGCACTACGCTATCGTAAGATCCACGCATCATGGTATGACGAACGGGCGGAGTTCCACGAAGAAGTCCTCGATGGCTTCATAGCGCATGTTTTCCAGCACGAGACAGATCATCTCGATGGCATACTCTTTGTCGATAGGGTACGTGACTCCAAGTCGTACATGATGGCCGATGAGTATCGCAAACGAATTGCGATAAAAACTACTCGTAAATCATAGTCATAGTTTTAGCTAGTTCACATATTTTCCTCTTGATATGATATACTATACTGGAGTATAGTATATCTATGAAATACGAAGCCAGGATCAACAAAATCATCGGACAGTTAGAAAGCTTAGCTAGGTTGTCAGGCGAGGGACAAGCTAGTTGTGACAAAGTACTACAGCAGGTCAATGCGATCGAAGGAGGTGTGAAGTCGCTGAGGCGTGTCATCATCGAAGATTCGCTTGATGCCTGCGGTGACTCGCCTCGCTCACACAAAGAGACGAAGGAATTATTAGCAAGTATCAGGAGGTACCTATAATTATGGCACTCTACAGCACGACGACATCGGCGGAATTTGAAGACAAGGTATTGAAAAGCGACAAGGTAGTACTAGTTGATTTCTGGGCGACCTGGTGCCCACCATGCCGTATGATGGCGCCAATCCTCGAAGCAACCGCAAAGAAGATGGACGACGTCATCGACATCGTCAAAGTTGACATCGAAGCATCGCCTGATAACGCTCAGCTTGCAGGTAAGTACGGCGTACAAGGAATTCCAAACATGCAGGTATTCAAGTCCGGCCAGGTCGTGAAAGAACTCGTCGGTGCACGACCAGCTGCAGTTCTTGAAGACGAGTTAAAAACCGTCATACAATAAGCTCTCGATTCTGTGTCGGCTCAGCGTATAATGAAAGCTGTAAACAGGAGGGCGCCGATGACAGTCGATGGCTATATAGCAGGTTTTGATGGTCGCGTGAAGGCGCGGCTCGAGCAAATGAGGAAGGTTGTGAGAGAGACTGTTCCGGACGCCGAAGAATCGATGTCATACGGCATGCCTGCTTATAAGTTGCGTGGTAAGCCGCTCGTATACTACGGCGGATACCCGCATCATATCGGTTTTTACGCGACGCCGAACGGTCACGAGGCGTTTGCTCGTGACTTTGCGCCGTACAAACAAGGCAAGGGTTCGGTGCAGTTTCCTCATGATGAACCATTGCCACTGGATCTCGTGAAACGAGTGGTTATCTACCGTGCTACGCAGCTAACAAAATAAGGAGGAGTATGGACATAAATCTATGGGCAGTACTTGCGGCGACAGTCGTGATGTTTGCGGTCGGGGCGTTTTGGTACTCGGTACCGTTTCAAGCCGCTTGGGGCAGGATTCACGGCTTTGACAAACTGAGTAAGAAAGAACAACAGGCTCTGATGGACGGCATGGGGCCGATCTACGGTGCGCAGCTTGTCGTGACGATCATATCGGCCTACGTGCTGACGCATTTTATCACGGCAATTCCTGATCTAGCCTACTACAAAATCGCGTTTTTCATCTGGCTTGGGTTTGTCATGCCGAGCCAAGTTTCAGCGGTGCTCTTTAGCCGGACCGACAATTCTATGAAGCTGCGTCAGGTCGCTATCATGAGCGGTGAGGCGCTAGCACGCCTGTTGATCGCCGCCGCGGTGATCAACTGGATACTTTAATCGCTAGTCGGGGGGTATACATATGTTGATCTCATGACATGTATCCCTGACAGCGAGATGAACCTCATCGGTGTATTGCAACCAGAACGAGGTGTATAATTGAGCCTATGAATAAAGAGACAAATCGAGTTATACGAATGACGGGATTCGCGCTAATCGTCGCGGGTATCCTGCTCGCCGCACAGGCATTCTTCATGTATCTAGCGCAAAACCCACCGAGTGATGTAGCAGCTCTTCAATCGTGGCTCAGCTCAGGCAAACAAAGCCTTATGATCGCAAATGAGCTATTATTTTTTGCGGCCGTGGCCATAGTAGTAGTTCTCATCGGTCTATATAAACTTCTTGCGAAGAATGCGCCGTTGTTAGCGATGACTGGCTCTAGCCTGCTGGGAATTGCGACAGTTTTGCTATTTGTGCTGTGTGTCATACAAGGCCGTATGGTCTACCCGGTCTTCGGCCAAGTGCTGACGGGTGAAAATATGATACTCGTGACGAGTCTTTTCTACGGTGGACTCCACACGGTATATCTGTTGCTGGCGGGAGCGAGTCTTGCGCTCGGTACTGCGATGAGTCGCTCTGGTTATGGGTCGTACGCAAAATATATTGGTACTTTCAGCGCAGTTGCTGCTATCGTAGCTGCCTATCCATGGGCGATTACGTCACTCACTATGTTCGCTGCGCAAATTGTCGTGACGCTATGGTTTGCATATACGGGGATGAATCTGGTAACGGCAGCTCAAGCAAAAGATTCATAAATACTTGCAATTATGGAAACCACTTGCTATAATGGAAAGTATAAATAAGCAAGGACATCATATGAACGCACAAGAACAAATGGCAATCGTCAACAAATATAGTGTATCCGCTGGGACGCACAAGCTCGTCGGCGCGATGACGCTACTATTTTGCATGTTTTTTATCGCGCAACTTGCTACTTACGATCAGAACAATCAGTTGCTGACGACAAGTATTGCGATAGTGGAGGGTCTACTGGTGCTGCTGATTATTACTATCGCACACAAGAGACGTACATTCTCTGGGCTTGGCGGGCATTTCACGATGCTGACTGTCGCCGGACTGATCACGATCCTGCCATATCAGTTTCATTTCACGCTCATGCAAACAGCTGGGGTGCTAGCGACATTGACTGGCGTGTACGCCGTGTGGCTGCTCTGGAGAGTTCGTCGTGCCTAAGCCGGAGCTCGTAAAGTTACTCAATCACCCCGCACGTCTTGCGATCATGTCTATTGCTGCTAACCGCTTCCAGGTTAGTTTTGTCGTGCTCAAACAAGAGCTCGAAGTGAGTGACGCAACCCTCTCGAAACATATCGCTCAGCTGAGTGATGCAGGCTATCTGCGTATCACCAAATCTCTTGGAAAAAGTTATGCAAAGACAACCGTAGATATCACTTCCGCTGGCAGGGGTGTATACGAAGGGCACGTTGCCGCACTTCGCGCTATACTGGGTGTATGAAATATGTTGCATTGCTACGCGGCATCAACGCGGGCGGTAACCGCAGAGTGCCTATGGCTGAGCTACGCGAGATCTTTACAGATATGGGCTTTACCGATGTCACTACTTATATTAATTCTGGCAACGTCGTATTTTCAGCACAGTCAAAGCCGAGTGCAGAGGTTATTCGGAAAAAGTTAGAAGCGACGTTCCAGTTTGAGATACCGTTGCTTGTCCTGAGTGCAGAGCACATCCGCCGTATCGCCGAGGCAATCCCTAAGGAGTGGCAAAACGACACGGTGCAAAAGTCCGACGTCATTTACCTATTTCCGGACATTGATTCACCTGACATCATAAACAGCATTGGCTACCGGCCAGAGTTCGAAACAATTCACTATGTGTCAGGCGCGCTCATTTCCAACGGCACGCGTGAGAACCGGCCAAAAAGCAGCCTGGTTAAGCTCATCGGTACACCGCTGTACCGCCGCATGACTATTCGCAATGTCACGACTGCCCGCAAACTCGCCGAATTGGTACAATAGCTTCATGACAGCAGAAGATGTAGTGTCCGAAATGCAGAAGTATGCGAGCGATGCCGACGCGGTGAACTTGCAGTGGTTTTTTAAGACAGGGCCGGGTGAGTACGGCGAGGGCGATCAATTCATCGGTGTGCGGGTGCCGATGATTCGCAGGGTTTGCAAAGAGTTTAGGCAGTTGCCGCTCGCGGAGGTAGAAAAGCTGATCGAAAGTCCGTTTCATGAGCACCGTATGGCGGGGCTTATCATCCTGTCGCTGCAATATCCGAAAGCAAATGAGCATGGCAAGCGTGCGATCTACGATCTGTACATCGATGAGCTGGCCAAGGGCAATATCAATAACTGGGATCTCATCGATGTGACATGTAAGCTGATCGTTGGGCCTGAACTACGCAATGATCGCAGCAAATTATTTGAACTGGCCCGCAGTAATAGTCTCTGGGAGCGCCGCGTTGCGATGATCAGTACATTTGCGTACCTCAAGCAGCCAGCCGTTGAAACAACGGCCGATATGCTCGAAATTGCCGAGATATTACTGTACGACAGCCATGATCTCATCCAAAAGGCGGTCGGTTGGGCACTACGTGAAATAGGCCACTATATCGATCGGCAACTACTACTCGATTTTCTCGACCGACATGCCCACGACATGCCACGCACCGCGCTGCGTTACGCGATCGAGCATTTGTCCGAGACTGATCGCCAGCATTACATGAAATTGCGTATACTAAAGGGGTGACAGATCAATTACGAGACAAGTTGAAGCAGCTTCCAAACACGCCAGGGGTGTATTTTCATAAGTCTGCGTCGGGTGAAATCATCTATGTCGGCAAAGCGGCAAATCTGCGCAATAGAGTGAGGCAGTATTTTCAGACATCACGAGTACGTGATCTCAAGACCGATGCGCTGGTATCGGAGATCGTCGATACTGACT
This sequence comes from Saccharimonadales bacterium (SeqCode), assembly GCA_049291395.1. Lineage (GTDB taxonomy): Bacteria > Patescibacteriota > Saccharimonadia > Saccharimonadales > Saccharimonadaceae > JAPUDQ01. The sequence continues at coordinate 6,540 of JBATPJ010000045.1, forward strand.
GGATCACGGTCGAGACCGAGATGGACGCACTCTTCCTTGAGTCGGAGATGATCAAGCGCTACATGCCGCGCTACAACATACTGCTGCGCGATGACAAAAGCCAGACTTACGTGCGCATCCCGATGAATGATGCCTATCCGGCGATTAGTTATACGCGCGGGCCGCTTGATGACGGTGCAACGTATTTTGGGCCGTACTACAATGGGTTTGCTGTCAAAAAAGCGCTGCGTTACCTACGAAAAGTCTTCCCCTATAGTACGCATGAGCGTATGCCGAACAAACTTTGTCTCCAGTATCACATAGGATTATGCCCTGGTGTTGAAGCGCAAAAAACAACAAGTGAGGAATACAAGAAAACGCTTAAAAAGCTGATACGCTACCTGTGTGGTGAGCGCAAAACGCTTAGTCGCGAGCTTGAGCGTGATATGAAAACGCTTAGCGCCGAGCATAAGTTCGAAGAAGCGGCGGTGTTGCGCAATCGACTACGAGACCTTAAGCAGCTTAGTCAGCAGATCATTTTTAGTGATCGTGAGTTTATGGATATCAGCAAAGACCATGGCTTGGTCGGGCTCAAAGATCTTCTCAGCCTGGCTGACGTACCGAAGCGCATCGAAGGCTACGATATATCGCACATGAGCGGCACAAATAACGTCGCGAGCATGGTCGTCGCGACCAATGGACTGGCCGACAAATCACAGTATCGTAAATTCAAGATGCAGCTACCCGGTAACAATGATTTTGCTCACATGAATGAGACGATGCGGCGACGCTTTAGTGGCAAGCATCGAGACTGGCCGACACCCGACCTGCTGCTGATCGATGGCGGCAAGGGTCAGCTGGGAGCGGCGCTGGATGCGCTCGATGAAGCTGGTATGACGATACCGGCGATTGGGCTTGCCAAACGAGATGAGCAGATCGTCATCCATAGCAGTCGCTCACACGTCATTCTCAATACTGGCGCGCTTGCAGGCTCGGGATTCGGCATCGAGACAAGTGATGACTTCGTGCTCGTCACGCTTCCGAAGAGTGATCACATCGTGAAACTGCTGCAGCGCATCCGTAACGAGTCGCACCGGTTTGCGGTGAGTTATCATAGTACGCTGAAGCGCAAAGGTGCGACGAAAAGTCTGCTGGACGACATCCCGGGTGTCGGGCCGGCCACACGCAAGAAACTGATCACGAGTTTTGGCAGTGGTCAGGGGGTAAAGATTGTCTCCGAGGCGCAACTCGCTGCGGTCATTGGCGCGAAGCAGGGTGGGGTAATTTACCGCTGGTTTCATGCATCTGAGTAACATAAATGCTATAATACCTATCAAATGAAGCGACAATTTTCGTTGTTTGTACTGCGGTGGGCGATCAATTCGTTCGCGATCTGGATAGCCGTACGCGTGCTATCAACTGGCGATTTTGCGGGTACTAGTGCTGGGCTTGCGACATTTTTGCTGGCGGGTCTTGTCTTCTCTCTGATTAACGCACTGCTTCGGCCTATCATCATCGTCTTTGCATTGCCGGCAATCCTTCTCACACTCGGCCTCTTCATGCTGGTCGTCAACGGTATCGTCGTCTATATCGCGCTGAAGCTGGTGCCCGCGATACATATGACATTTATCGGTGCGATCCTGACAGGGATCATCATTAGTTTAGTGAATTACGTTGTGAGCGGTATAATAGAAAGACGCAAGCATCCAAAGGAGTTTATCGATGTCAATTAACGAGATGTTACAAGTTGTCACTGTGGTTTCAGGACTGATTATGATACTTTTTATCCTGCTTCAGGCTCGTGGTGCCACGCTCGGTGCTGGGTTTGGTAGCTCTGGCGAACTCTACACTACCCGCCGCGGTCTCGACAAAAGCCTCTTTGAGGCAACGGTTATCCTGTCTGTTATCTTCGTGATGTCGATATTAGCAGGACTATTAATAGGGTAGGGGTAGGTGGAAGAAAAACCAAAGAAACGCTGGCGATCACTCGCCACGATCAAGCCGCGTCGCGGTCAGTTGCGACAAGGCGCTCGCAAACTCGAGGAAGTGTCGGTCAGTCATGCCCGACGATTTATCGTCGATCGGTTTGATAGTATCAAGGTTGTTCGGCGACATGCTGTCGGCTGGCTGACGGCCGTCGGTCTCCTGATCACGATCAGTGCCCTCCAGCTCATGGGATATCAGCAATCATATTCTTTGCAGGCGCCAGTGAGCGGCGGTGTATATGCCGAAGGCGTCATCGGGCCACTCGAGACGATCAACCCGATATTGGCTCGTTCGCAGGCTGAGCAGTCTGCATCTCGGCTCGTCTTCTCAAGTCTTTTGAACTATGACAATACAGGATCGCTCAGAGGGGAACTAGCGGATTCAT
>JBATPJ010000046.1:0-8416 GCA_049291395.1 Saccharimonadales bacterium (SeqCode)
CCTGGATGATAAATCCAAATGCCCCACCGGGCGTCAGATAGACAAGCTGCTGATGACCGCCAAGCGGCGCCGTGAGCATAGCAGCGATACGATCAAAAAACGGATACGCCGACCCAGCAACAACCAAAAAACTCAAGGCAACGATCGATAATCGTCCCTGCAGTTCGCGGACATGGTCCATAAATGTCTGCGACGAAGAAGTGGTGGCTCGCTCTGACCTAGGATTGTTTGTCCGAGTTAGTTGTTTTCGTTTTTGTTTCATCGTCTTTCATCGCACTTTTAAGTTCTTTTGCCGATGAGCCAAGGCTCCGCGCAAGTTCTGGTAATTTTTTTGCACCAAAAACAAGCAGCAAGATGACAAGTATTAGGATAAGTTCCGGTACGCCGATAGTTGGCATCGTGTTTCCCCTCTTTTTAATACACAGTGACTATGGCATAACTATACCGTTTGTGCCTAAATAACGCAAGCACTAGTCGCGTTTTAGCATCACGGTGAAGGCGTCAGCTGGGATGTCGACTTTGCCAAACCGTTTCATACGCTTCTTGCCTTTGGCTTGTTTGGCCAGGACTTTTTTCTTGCGTGAGACATCGCCGCCGTAGAGCCCGGTCGTGACATCTTTGCGGTAGGCACTGAGATCTTCACGGGCGATGAAGCGTGCCCCGATACCAGCCTGGAGTGCTACTTGGAAATTCTGCCGTGGGATGACATCTTTGAGTTTCTTGGTAATATCGCGGCCGAGGGCTTGCGACTCGGAGCGGTGCGTCATGATACTCAGCGCATCAACCATCTCGCCGGCCACATAGAAATCAACCCGTACCAGATCTTCGGCGCGGTAGCCATCAAGTTCGTAGTTGAAGCTACCGTAGCCGCTCGTGACGCTCTTCAGCTGGTCATAAAAATCCGTCAACAAATTGGCGAGCGGTGCCTCAAAACTAATCAGCGAGCGCTGGTCGATGTAGCTAAGATTTTTCTGCAGGCCGCGTTTACTGACGATCAGCTGGATGACGGCACCGACATAGTCTTGCGGCACGACGATCTCACCACGAATCCACGGCTCACGAATCTCGGCGATCTTGCTGACGTCTGGTAACTCACTGGCGCTCTTGATATCGAGCTGCGTGCCATCAGTCATGCTGACTTCATAGTCGGTACTCGGATTGGTAACGACGAGATCGAGATCATACTCTCGCTCCAGTCGCTCGCGGATGATATCCATATGCAGCAGCCCGAGGAAACCGATCCGCACGCCAAAGCCCAGCACCGGCGAATTTTCTGGCTCGAACTGCAACGCGCTATCACTGAGGCTGAGTTTCTCGACGGCGTCTTTCAGATCCTGATAATCTTCGTTGCTGACGGGGAAAAATCCCGCATAGACAAATGGCTTGACGAGTTTGTAGCCAGGTAGCGGCGCGTGCGCACGACGGCCAGATGTCGTGATCGTATCACCAACCCTGGCATCGCGGGTCGTTTTGAGGTTGGTCACGATATAACCGATCTCACCCGTCGCGATCGTCGGATCGGCCGTCATCACTGGACCGAGGTGACCGACTTCGAGCGCGATACCATGCGCGCCCGTGCCAAGCATCTCGATCGTATCTCCTTTGTCGATCCTGCCGTCAATCACGCGGGTATACAAGATCACCCCGCGGTAGTCATCATAATAACTATCAAATATCAGCGCCCGTGTCGTGGCCTCGGGATCGCCCTGTGGCGCCGGTACCTGAGCGATGATTGCATCGAGCACCTCGATGACGCCCTCGCCCGTCTTGGCGCTAATTTTCAGGATGTCAGCCTCAGTGCATCCCAGTAGATTGATAATCTCAGCACTCACTCGCGGCACATCAGCAGCCGGCAAATCGATTTTGTTGAGCACGGGGATGATCGTTAAATCCTGCTCAAGCGCTAGGTAGACATTTGCCAGTGTCTGCGCCTGGATACCCTGACTAGCATCAACTACCAGTATGGCGCCTTCACAGGCCTGCAAGCTTCGTGACACTTCATAGCTGAAATCGACATGCCCCGGTGTATCGATGAGGTTGAGGTCATAGCCTTCATACTGCATCCTGACCGGTGCGAGTTTGATGGTGATGCCTTTTTCCCGCTCCAGATCCATGCTATCCAGTAGCTGCGATTTCATGTCACGTTTTTCGACGGTATGCGTCAACTCGAGCATCCGATCGGCCAGGGTACTTTTGCCATGATCGATGTGCGCAATGATACAAAAATTACGAATTGGCCGGCTCATCGTTTGCTCCGTAGCTGGACGAACATGACATCTTTGATCTTATCGATCACGGCGTATGCTTCCCTCAGGCCGAGTACTCGACTAATCATAAGATACACTCCGAGGCTGACCGCGACGATCAGTGCAAACTTCGGAAACGTCGATGCAAAACTAAGGTCGTTTACCGTCAGGCTGAAGCCGCTCACTGTCAGAAACGTCACAATCCCCATCAGGAATGAGGAGAGTGCCATCCGCATAAGTGCCCGACGCAAATCTTTATCAAATAAGTTCTTGATACGTTTTGAGATGATTGTGAACAAGATGACGACCTCGATGATAGCAACGATCGACTGTGCCCATGCCAGACCAAATATCCCCCAGTTGAACTGCATCGTGAACAAGACAGCCAGGACGATATTGAGGCCAATCGTGAAGAACGAGATATAGAGCGGTGTCTTGGTATCCTGCTGCGCGTAGAACGCCCGCGAGGCGATATGATAGACCGCACGAAAAAGGATGGCGACGGTCAATATACCAAGCGTGGTCGAGACGATTGATTTTCCGCCATTGAAAAGGAAGCTCGCGAGGTAGCCTCGGGTGAAAAATGCGATGACCGCCGTCGGCATCGCCAGCCAGACGATAACACGAAGGATGGTTTGGAGTTCTTTGCGAAACAGGTCAGGTCGTCCCTGGCTCAGTCGCTCAGTCATCTGCGGAAATGCCGCGGTACTGATCGCCACACCGATCAAGGTAACCGGTACCATATGGAGCGTCAGCGCTTGCTGATAGTAACGAATTGTTCCGCTTGCCATACGCGATGCCAGGCTTGTCTCGACGAGCGTATTGACATAGTCGATCCCCTGATCGAGTGAACGGGCCGGAAGCAGTCTCAGTACGGTTCGGAAGCCTTCGTTTTTCCACGCGATCTTGAAACGATAGTCAAATCCCATGCCGATCAGACCAAGCGCGCTGACGACCAGCTGCATGATACTACCAAGCACGACACCGAGCGCCACGCCCATGATGCCGCCTTCAAATATCTGCACGCCGAAGAGTGAGATGCCGTTTGTAAAAACGGTGATGCCGATGATGATACCGATATTGTAGATCAGCGGTGCAAGCGCAAAAAACGTAAACCGGCCGATCGCCTGCTGCATGCTCGCAATCACACTAGCCACCGCAAAGACAAACGGATTGATCGCAATCACCCGCATCATGCTAGCCGCGAGACCATGGCCGCTATCATCAAGTCCTGGCCAGATCGTACGCACTAGGACATCCGCGAAAATTATTATCAGCACACTCACGACGAGCGTCAGCAGTGCCATCACATTTATCACACTATAGCTAAGACGCCAGGCAGACCATTTGTTACCAGCACTGAGTCGCTCAGTAAATACCGGGATGAAAGTTACACTAAGTGCACCACTTGTCAGCAGGAAAAACATGAAGTCCGGGATAATAAACGCCACCGTGTACGCGTCCAACCCGACAGGATAGCCGACACTTCCCGTGATAGGATTGGGGCCATAGGTACTGTTGAGCAGACGATCACGAAACAACCCCAAGATGCTAGCCAGCAGGCTCGATCCAGCAAGTAACGCCGCGGCTGCCTTGATCGGTAGCCGCGTATTCGCACGATTCATCACGTGACGCACTCGGTGAAGTGGACGAGTGGCTTTTTCCATATGCGGTATAGAACGTGGCGCTTAGTACAGCGCTGCACTACGTGGCAGCGTCGCGCCCTTGAGGAGCTCCTTGACCCTCTCTTCATCGATCGTTTCTTCGTTCAGAAGCGCAGCGGCCAGCTCGTCGAGCTGTTCACGGTTGTGCGTAATGACGAGCTCGGCGCGTTTGGCAGCTTCTTTGATCAGTCGCTCGACTTCGTCGTCAATCATTTTGGCAGTCTCGTCACTATACGGTCGTTCGTGAACCATGCGGTCAAACATCATCCCGCCGTTGTCTTCGTGGAAGACCTGGTCGCGGAGTGTCGTACCCATGCCTTGTTCGATCACCATGTCGCGTGCGATCTCCGTTGCTTTACGAAGGTCTGAGCCAGCACCGGTTGTCACGCGGTCTTGGCCGAAAACAACCTTTTCGGAGATACGACCACCGAGAGCACGTGCCAGGACGTCTTTGAATTCAATGATACTGGTATATATCCTATCTTCGGGCGGCAAGAACCACGTCACACCACCGGTACCGCCGCGCGGGATGATGGTTACTTTGTGCACCGGATCACTGTCCGGTAGGACATGGCCGACGATGGCGTGTCCGGCTTCGTGATAGGCAGTCAGTTTCTTGTCGTCATCGTTCATGATGCGTGTTTTGCGCTCTGGACCAATCGAGATCTTCTCAAGCGCCTGAGTCACGTCGTCATTTGTGATGACTTTGCGGTTTGCCCGCGCGGCTTTGATGGCAGCTTCGTTGACGATGTTTGCGAGGTCAGCACCGGAACTACCAGCGGTCTTAGCAGCTAGCGCATCGACATCGACTGACTGGTCGACTGGCTTGTCCTTCAGGTGTACTTTGAGGATGGCTTCACGGTCTTTGCGGTCAGGTAGTTCGATATTGACACGGCGATCAAATCGTCCGGGACGAAGCAAGGCTGGATCGAGGACATCAGCACGGTTAGTCGCAGCCAAGACGATGACATTGGTCCCCGTCTCAAAGCCATCCATCTCGACGAGGATTTGGTTGAGTGTCTGCTCACGCTCATCATGTCCACCGCCCATACCGCTACCACGACGACGGCCGACCGCATCGATCTCGTCGATGAAGATGATGCATGGTGCGTTCTTCTTGGCTTTTTCGAACAAGTCGCGGACACGGCTCGCACCGACACCGACAAACATTTCGACAAATTCACTTCCTGAGATAGAGAAAAACGGCACACCAGCTTCACCGGCAACGGCGCGGGCGAGCATCGTCTTACCGGTGCCTGGGGGGCCAACGAGCAGGACACCTTTCGGGATGCGCGCTTTGACATCGGCAAATTTCTTTGGATGCTTCAAGAAGTCGACGACTTCGACAAGGTCTTCTTTGGTCTCTTCGCTACCGGCGATGTCATCGAACACAACCTTCTCTTTGTCGTTGCCGTAGAGTTTTGCTCGTGATTTACCAAATCCCATTGCTTGGTTGCTCTGTCCTTGTGCTTGGCGGAACATGAAAAGGAACAACCCACCGATCAGCAACACTGGAAGAAGTACGCTGAAAAGTCCGCCGATGATACCAGCTGTTTCTGACGGTGCGATATTTTGGACTTCGACTTTTGCATCCTTGCTCAGGCCCTGGTCGTAGAGCGCGCCCTCGCCGAGGAGTGCTTTTTCGGTGGCCTTGTCTGGATTGTTCTCGCCTTTGGCCACAACATAAGCAGTCCGATCTTGAATGATCAATTTTTGGATGTCACCTTTGTTCGCGCGAGCGATGATATCAGTGATTGATTTCTCGGCGATGTTTGATGGTTTGACAAACACCGATACGAGAAACAGCGCGATGAGCGCAAGCGATGCCCAAAAAAACAATGTTCGTATGATATTTGATTTCTGAGGAGCTGAATTTTTGGGACGTTTTAAAGCCATGAATATATCCTTATTTCGTGTTCTTTCTATGGTATCAGATATGAGGTGGTGAAACAATGAGCTCTGACGCTGTCGCGCGGAATACTATGCCGTCCTCAACCGTCTGTTTACCGACCCTGGCAGTACATGCGAAGTGCCATAGACGTTTCAGACTGCGCGTCTCAAATCGCTGGCCACCTATCGCACAGATGAGTTCGCCGGCCACTGACTCACCCGCCATGATCAGCCAGTAGCGCTGTAGGCCGCATTCACTTCGCACCGACTCCATGACACGGCGCCGTTCTTCGTCGATGTGCGATGCAAGCTCGACCTGTTGTTCGTAGAGATGAAGCAGAGAGTTGCGCTCGGCCGGTAGCAGTGATCGCATGATCGTCTGGCGCAGATAATTGCGTAGATAGCGCGGATCATCGTTGGTACTATCGTCATGCCATTCGAGTTCGTGCCGGATAGCATAGCCTGCAATCTCTGCCTTACTCATAGTCAGCAGTGGCCGCTTGATCCCGTCGTGCTCACGGAGCGAACACAGCCCGCGCCACCCCGTCCCGCGGATGAGGTTGATAAGCATCGTCTCGATAACATCATCTTGGTGATGTGCTGTGATGATAGCGTCAGCACTGTGTTTGTCTTTCAACCTCGTGAGGAATTCATACCGAGCAGTACGAGCCACGTCTTCTGAGGCATCCGGACCTAGCTGGAGTTGTATCGATTCGTAGTTGAGCCCATACGTCGTCGCCAACCCCTTGACCAATGCAGCATCATCAGCACTATCATCACGGATCCCGTGATCACAGTGTGCCACGATCAGCTCATCCGCCGACCACCGCGTGTCATGCGTCATCATATGGAGCAGGACCACCGAATCAATGCCGCCAGAAACCGCCACAATGTATTTCATAGTATCTAATAGTATACGCGGAGCTAGGCTTTCGGCAGACGTATCGTAAACTGACTGCCGTTACCCGGCGTGCTCGTTACTCGTATCTTGCCGTATTGCTGCTCGATCAAACGCTTAGCGATAGAGAGGCCGAGACCGTGACCTTCGACGTTGAGTTTGCTCCGCGAGAGATCCGCTCGATAAAACCGATCAAAGACATGAGGCACATCTGCTTCGCTGATACCGACGCCCTCGTCGATGACATCGAGAAGGACTGTCTTGTCTTTGATACTACTCGTCAGACGTATCGTACTCTTGGCGGGACTATATTTGATCGCATTGTCGATGAGGATGGTGAGCACATCCGTCAGGCTATCGACATTGGCAGTCGCCAGCGCCTGGCCGACTTGGTTATCGATAATAATTTTCTTGGCTTGAGCGAGTACGAGCGAACGATTCATAGCTTCGACCGCTACATCCTCGATCTGCACCGCCGCGAGTGGCATGTCATGGTTGTTTGCGAGCAGCAGCAGACGATCAGTCAGCGTCCGTAGTCGATGTACCTCATCGAGGTTACTCTGCAGCGTGGTAGAATATGACTCTTTTGATGATTTCTTGTCACGTAGCGTTACTTCCGTCTCGGTTTGCATGACCGCGAGCGGCGTGCGAAGCTCATGCGCTGCATCCGAGCTAAACCTGGCTTGTAATTCCATCGCCTCCTGGATAGGTCGCAGTGTACGTCGTGCCAAAAGATAGCTCAGCGCACCGCCACCGAGTAGCACGACGATATTGAACACCGCGAGGTTACCGAAGAGTCGACTACTGCTTTCATTGATCCGTTGTTGCCGCATCGTCATCACGTCATCATCCTGAATAAATATCATTGTCTCGCCCGGACGACGCGGCCCGAGAGCTCGACCGAATTCATCGCTCGCAACATAAAAAAGTATCAGACTAAAAAGAAGACTGATTACCATCAGTATCACCATGTACCACGCCGTGAGGCGCAGCGTTGCTTTATCAAACAGCGTACTATGCTGACTCATCATGCCTCTATCTTATACCCAAATCCACGCACCGTTAGTATCATCTGCGACTGGCCTTTGAATGGCTTGTCGATCTTGTTGCGCAGGTAGCCGATGTAGGCCTCGACAGTATTTGGCAGCACGTCGCTGTCAAAATCCCAGACGTGATTGATAATATTTGTCTTGCTGAGCACCCGGCCAGCATTGCGCATCAGGTATTCGAGGAGTGAGAACTCGGTCTGCGTGAGATCGATCTTCGTCTCGCCTCGTTTGACTTCATACGTCACCGTGTCGAGCGTGACGTCGCCGACCGCCAGTACATTGCTAATCGTATCGTGAGGTCGTCGCATCAATGCGCGAATACGCGCTAGCAGCTCCTCAAAACTAAATGGCTTCGTCAGGTAATCATCAGCGCCAGCGTTCAGACCCGCGACGCGGTCACGAATCTGCGCCTTGGCCGTCAGCATCAGGATCGGCGTTCGGTTGCCACCGCGACGGAGTTTCTCGCAGATCTCGACTCCGTCCATACCACCCGGCAACATCCGATCCAGCACGATCACATCGTATTCGTCATTTTCAGCCGCCGCTAGTCCACTTGGCCCGTCGTGATAGACCTCCACGACGGCGCGCTCTTGCTCCAGGCCCAGCTTTACGGCTCTCGCAATTTTGTATTCGTCTTCGACAAGTAATATCTTCATATCTCTATAGTAT
>JBATPJ010000047.1:0-3169 GCA_049291395.1 Saccharimonadales bacterium (SeqCode)
GTTATCTGACAAGCTGCAACGCTTGCTCGATAGCTACCTAGACGGCGATGTAGAGCGCGAACTATACCAGGACAAACGCGCGGAAATACTTGGCAGCAAGAAGCGTTTGCAGGAACAAATCGAGCAAGCCACGCTGGGCGTTTTGACGTGGGTCGAACCGATGAAACAATGGATAGAAACGAGCGTTTCTATCTGTAAAATCGCAAAAAGTGATGATTTGCTCGCCAAAAAATCCTTGTGCCTGGAAATCTTCGGATCGAACCTAAAAATGCGACAAAAAGAAGTCGTCATAAATGACGACCAATTTCTTATCTCCCCCCTGAAAAACCGCTGGCAGGCGCTCCGCGCCGCCACCGAAAAAGCCGCCCGACAGGGCGACCGTTTCCGTTTTAGTTCCGATTTGGTGATCCCACCGGGAATCGAACCCGGGTTGCCAGGATGAAAACCTGGTGTCCTAACCGTTAGACGATGGGACCGTAATGGTAGTATACCGTAAAGTGCTGGTGAGATCGCCAGGATGAAAACCTGGTGTCCATCGCTCGCGTTGCTCGCTCCTCCGCTTCAGTGCTCGGAAAAACGATCAAGTTCGTTTTTCGCTGCGCGCCTCCGCTCCACATACCGTTAGACGATGGGACCGAAGTCGCTTCGCTCCATTTTTCATTGATCAATTTACAATTTGCAATGATGGAGCAGCTGGTACATTGTAACAAAAAATAACAGATACGAAAAGATGAGAAATTTCCGCGGAGTGCGGGGGCTCAGCCGTCGCCGAGCACCCCGCACCCCTTGCATCAAGCAGCAGCACGGAGGACGTAGAACGTCCGCCCATCGCAGACGAGGCGACGTTCCTTGTGCTCATGGCGTAGCAGCTCGAGAACCTCCTCGATGAGCGGATCAAGACCGTCGGTCTGTCCAAGGCCAAGGTAGTTGACACACAGCTGTCGCGCCAACTCCCTCATGCCGTTTGGCGAATCCTTCTTACAGGGCTTCGCCATGAACTGCCGGACGATCTGCGTGGCGTTCATGCCGCCAGCTTCCGTCCCAGCCGCTGTGCGCAACGGAGCTCGCGCCCCGTCGGCTCGCCGTCTGTACGGCGGAAGATACGGTCAACCTTCGACAGTATCCTTCCCGCCTTCCGGCTTGCCGCCCGCCGCTTCTGCTTGAAAGTCTTGCGCTTTGCCAAGACTGCCACCCCTTCCGGGGAATCGCACGCCGCCCAGACTCTGTTGCCTGAACTGTCACGTGATGAGAAATTTATACACCTCTTGACAAACACTGTCAATAGTGATGATAGGTATAGTGTCCGATCCCTAGCATATACGCTATAGGTAGTGTATGGGTATCATTCCGGTTCCGTCGACTACTAGCGGTAGCGTATCATGCACAGAGACGCGGTACATCTGCCCAGCTTGTCGTGTAGCGGGGGCTGCGCAGTTCGTGTTTGGAGCGCCAGGAGTCGTCAGTCAGTTTCTCACTGGCGTGGAAGATGACGTGGCCATAGCGTTTGTTGAGCTGGTCGATCGATGCCATCAGGCTGGTTCGCTCATCTCGACGTGTTTCGTCCGAAAACATCGAGAGCTGCCAGGCTTCGCGCGGCATGATGCCGACGAGCGTCACACCAGCCTTCTGATAGGCAAATTGGTCATCGTAGATCTGCTCCAGACCCGTGAGCGCCGCCGCGATGATACGCGCCGTGTCAGCTGACGGTTCATCAAGGGTCACCAGGGTCTCGAGATAGACGCGCGTCTGGCCCTCGGTGTGTCGATTGGCCGACAGGAAGACCGCGATATGCCGCGCCACGCTATCTTGTGAGCGCAGTCGAGCTGCCGCTTGCGCTGCAAAAGTAGCGATCGCACTCTCTAGCTGATGATAATCCCGTACACGGTGGCCAAAGCTCCGTGAGCGCATGATTGATTTGCGCGTCGCGTGCTTGTCGCCAAACGGTATCCGTGCCTCACCACGCAGCTCATCGATCATACGCATACCAGTGATCGTAAACTGTTGGCGCAGCCATGCATCGGTCGCCGAGATCAGCTGCCAGGCCGTCGAGATGCCTTTGTCGCGCAGCTTCGGCGCCATTCGCCAGCCCACGCCCCAGATATCTTCGATCGGTAGCTCCCTCAGGAGGCTTTCGCGGTGCGCCGCATCAGATACGACGTAACTACCACCATGCTTCTTGGCATACGTACTGGCGACCTTGGCAAGTGTCTTGGTCGGCGCTACACCGATCGAGACTGGCACACCGATCTCGCGACCGATCGCCTCGCGGACCGCGACAGCCCACTGCTCGTGATCATCGATCGCGAGCTGCGACAGATCCAAAAAGCATTCATCGATAGAGTACACCTCGATCAGCGGCGTGATCGCCCTGAGGCGCGTGACGATCCGCTCGCTGATATCACCGTAGAGCTCAAAATTGGCCGAGAACAGTGCTACGTCATGGGCTTTGACTTCTTGTTTCCATTTGAACAGTGGCGCGCCCATCGGCAGCCCGAGCGCCTTGGCCTCCTGGCTCCGCGAGATAAAACACCCGTCATTGTTGCTCAGTACCACCACTGGTCGACCCTCGAGATCAGGGCGAAACAGCCGCTCGCAGCTGACGAAAAAATTATTGCAGTCGATCAGCGCATACATACTCACGCGACCTCTTGGACGGCGTAGCTCACCACGCCCCATAGCTGGCCAGTATCATCTGTCTTTGTGCCATCGAGCCTATAAAACCCATCGCGCTGGATGCGGCACAGAGTAAATTCCTCCTCGACGATCGCCACCACGATCCGCCCAGGGGTGGCGGGCAACGTCCTATCTACCACGACCAGGGTCCCAGCCGGCCAATGGAGCTCAGTGACCGCCATGTCGAGCCGCCAAAAATACGTGCTCGCTCGGTGTTTGACGATCAGTTTGTCGAGGCTCAGGCTCGTACCCTGCTGATCTTCACCGGCATTTGGAAAGCCCGCGTGATAGACCAGACCTTCTTCGACGGAACCTTTTTTCATACTCACTAGTATAGCGCAGGGTTGAAACCATAACTATTTTATTGCATGGTCGACCTACCAAACATCTAGCACACTAGTATCCACCATTGCGTGCTCGTAGCCTTTCAGGCTTTGCAAGTATTCAATTGGTGTCATCATGCCTAGCATACTATGCGGGCGGTAAAAATTGTAAT
>JBATPJ010000048.1:0-46813 GCA_049291395.1 Saccharimonadales bacterium (SeqCode)
AGTCACGCCAGGTGTGTTACGGATGATGTACCAGGCGTCTTCGGTCATTTTCATCTCGACGAGGACGTAGCCCTGGAAGATTTTCTTCTCGACGATCTTGCGTTTGCCGTTTTTGATCTCGATTTGCTTCTCTTTTGGTACGAGCACGCCGAAGATCTTGTCGGCCATGTCGACTGATTCGACACGTTGTTGGATGCTCTCGGCGACTTTTTCTTCGTAGCCGCTATAGGTGTGGATGGCGTACCAGGCACGGGTGGAGTCGTAGCGTTGTTTGGTGGACATGATTTAGAGTAATACCTTTCTGAACAGTTCGTTAAATGCGTAGTCGAGTCCGAGGATCATAGCGGCAAAGAAGAGTGAGAACAAGATGACTGCCAGTGTCAGCGCCCAAGTGGCTGGGCGGTCTGGCCAGCGGACGAGGCGAAGTTCTCGCCAAGCACCAGTGAAATACCCCGTTTCTTCATCTGATCGTTTTGACCGACGAAGCTTCGGGATACGAAATGATCGGACATCAATTCGTGATTTCTGCTTCCCGGAAGACTTTTTGGCCGATGTTACCTTCTTTTTCTCTGCCATGATACTCCTTCTTAGCCACTAAAAAAGACTGCTTAGCAGTCCCGTCAAGTCAATATTACTTTGATTTGGTTTCATTGTCAACCTCGACCGGAAGCGTAAAGCCAAATGTCGACCCATGGTTGAGGTGACTTGTCAGCTCGATCTCGATATCCATCTTGCCGGCGAGCTTCTTCACGACATAGAGACCCAGTCCCGTTCCGTTAGTCTCTCGGGTGCGATAATCTTCAGCGCGGTAGAATTTATCAAACACCTTTTTCTGCTCGTGTTTGCTGATACCGATACCCGTATCGGTCACGGCAAAATGAATCCGACCAGCCCGCTTGTGAGCGCTGAGGGTGACGGAACCTTTCTGTGTGTATTTGATAGCGTTCGTCAGGAAATTTTGCAAGATCTCTTCGAGATATAGTCGACTCGCCTGCACGTCGCCAAGTGTAGGCGACAGGCTGAGATCGAGGCGGAGCTTTTTCTCAGCGGCTTTTTTGTGGTACTCAGTATAGAGCTCATGCATGAGATCGCCGACATGGATGATTTCTTTCTCGGCGCCAATTCCCCGTTCTGCCCGCGATAGCGTACTGAGGTCGTTGATCATACGCGCGAGATAAAGAGTTTGCTCGTGTGCTGAAGTTAGGGACTCGCTCACGACACTCGGTGAGGCGCCTTTTTGGATCAAGAGCAATGAGTTTGAAAGCGTCCCCTCCGTGATTGTCACCGGAGTTCGTAGCTCGTGAGAGACGACGGATATGAACTCATCTCGTTCTTCATCGAAGCTCTTACTACGAGTGATGTCACGCATGATCAGGATATAGCCCTCGGTCTGGTTGCCTTTTCCGCGAATGCGCGAACTGCTGATCCCGAGGTTGATCGTCTCGCCATCGGCAAATCGATGCGTGAGATCATCGCGCTGCTGGCTCGGTGGGCCATCACGTAGCTCGGCAAGCATTTTCACGAGCTCACCGTTCTCTGCACGCGCTCCGAGTACTTCGTCGAGATGACGACCGCCGAGACTGGCGTTAGTGTCGAGGAGATTGAGCGTAGCGGCATTGTAAAGCTGTACGATCCCTCTGGCATTTACGCTGATAATTGCCTCATTCACGCTGTTTATCAGGGTCATGAGTTGGTTCTGCTGAGTAGATCGCTCGGCTTTCTCTTTGATGAAGTCGATGTGCTCGGCGCTATTTATGGTCTGTAGCGACGCGATGAACCACCCCATCAGGATAATGATCGTTGTGTAGACGGCATGTGATGCGATTAGTGATATAGATAGATCTTCGCTCCACGCGATACTGAGAGCCATGATTGCAACCAGTAGTGTCATGCTATAGATCATCATAAGTCGGGAGACGAGGATGTAGGAGAGTGCGATCAATACCGACCAAAGTACGGTGAGCGGACTCATAAATGTCGTGATGAATACAGGCATCGCGATACCGAGGACATGAAACGGTATAAGCATGAACTGCAGCGATCGATTGCTCGTGGCGTTGCGGTGAAAGTAGATCCACAGCGCGATAGCGATAGTGATACCTGCGACGAGCGATGAGCTACCGGCGCTATATAGTGGGGACACGACTACCCATCCAAAATCAGCTGCGATCGCATAGAGCGTGACGAAGAGTGCCAAAAACGCCGAGACACGCCGAATAGCAGCTGCAACAAGCAGTGAGTACTTATCGCGCCCAGATGACGATTTACCACCCATACTTAGTACTATGGTAAATGGTAATGAATAAATAGTAAATGGTTAGAGGCGAATGACAACGAAACGCTACAGGTAGGGGCTGTATGTCTTCAGTTGGGTGCGTAGTGCTTTGTAGTTGCCTTTGCACCGCTCGACCTCAGACCAAAATGAGGGGGAATGATTGAGATGACGAGTATGACAGAGCTCATGGATGAGCACGTAGTCAGTGATCTCCATCGGGAGATTCATCAGGGCAACGTTGAGGCTGATGACTCCCTTGCTACTACAACTACCCCAGCGGCCTTTTGCGTTGCTGTAGCGTACGCTTTGGTAGTCAAAGCCATAGGTATCGGCTAGATAGCGGAGGCGACGCGGTAGATAAGCTTTCGCTTCGCGGTCGAGTGCTTTGCGGACAGCAGCGCGGATAGTTGACTGCTGCCTAGGGCCTCTCGGGTCGCTACCGGCCGTCACCTGCCATGCGATCGTCTGACCGGAGGCGCGGGCCGAGGACTTCGGGCCGTAGGACATGACGATGCGATGCGAGGCACCGATCTTCATCCCATCTTCGTAGACGGGAGGGCCAGATGACTCCGTCTCCTGCACGGCTTTTTGGAGTGCTTCACGTGATGATTCGATGAGTTTTTTGAGCAAGAAAAGTGGCGCAAAGCGCGGCATCGTCGCGACAAGCTGGCCAGTTGGGGTCAGACGCAAACGAATATGGCGAGCATTGGCTACCCGGCGTATCTGGATAGTACCAAATTCGGGGTCAACGAGCTCGCTCACGAGCTAATCGTACTCCTGCGCGGTTGTGGCGGGCGCTCACGACTACTATGAAGTGCGGTTCGAGTTGCGTCGGGAGGTCGTGGAACAACGATCTTTCGAAGGACAGTCTTCGCTTGGGCGGCAAAGGTATGTTTGCCACTGATCACGACATGGCTTTCTTTGGTATCGGGTGGATTGATACGGGTCGCGTGATTGTCGAAGGTGCTGTCGCTCATCGACGTATTGAAGGCGTCGCCGGCGCGCTTTTTGCTACGGTTGGTCGAGCGGTAAGCGGCGGTATCGGCGTCGGTTTGTACCCAGATAGTGAGAAATCCATACTCGTATTCTTTGGCGAGTCGCTCGAGAGCGTGACGGGCCATACGAGTGTTGACCCCACCATCAACGACAAAGGTGCTCTCGGTCTTGAGAAGCTGTGTGATCTGTGTGCGCATGATACGGGCGACTATCGTCTCCTCGTCGCGGCTGAACTGCGGATCACTGAAAAGTACATGACGAATCTCATCGAAGCTCACGAGTGGCGCGCCAAAGACTTTGGTAAACTGCCGCGAAAAGAAGCTCTTCCCCGACCCGGGGATACCGACGACCATGATCAAAAGCGGCTTACTAGGGCTCAATGATTTCATATGTAGTCAGTATAGCAAAATTGCATCTCGGGCAAAAATGTAGTGAAAAAAGATACGGTATATGATGGATAATTACTCTGGCAGGGGCGTACAGAATTGAACTGTAGTTTGAGGTTTTGGAGACCTCTGTATTAACCACTATACGACGCCCCTTCGACATACTTCTCGCGTATGCCAACATAGTATATCAACCTGAGGCGCCGAAGTGAAATATTTTGGTATTTCACACCAATTACCGTTATTTCGCTACCACTCAGTTTATGTTGTGTCAAGCGCAATACGGAGATGAACGAGTGATATTTTGACCTACTCATCTGTTATATCGTTGTATATATCACTATATTCATTCACATGTTTGTACTTAAATCGTGCTATAATAGAGATGCATCAACAGGAGGTGTAGCATGAATAACGAGCCTATCAAAACAAACAGGTCATCGGAGTTCACTACGCAGCTTGTCAGTCTTAATCGTGTTCGTCGGTATTACGTCCGGATTGGACATATTGCAACACGTGCCTTGATGATAACGCAGAATGCTCTCAACAAAGATGTCACCCGCCCTAGTCCCATGCCGCAATTTATCCGCACGCTGGTTTCGATACGGTCAAATCCACAATCAAAGGGACAGTCATCAAGTGAGATCGGCAAGCTTGTCGAGCGATCCAACGAAGTACTTGCGAGAGCAACGACGGTCTTCCCTCTCGATATTTTCCCAAGCTCTGTCACTCTTGATAGGACTAAACTAACGATTACTCGTCGTGGACTGTTCTCGAGTGACGTGATGAGTATCCGTATCGAGGATATCCTGAGTGTCTCGGCGGCTATCGGGCCGCTGTTTGGATCGCTGACGATCGCTACCCGCGTACTGAGCTCAGACGACCACTTCGTGATCCGTCGATTTACCCGTGAAGATGCCGTCCATCTCAAGCATGTCATCCAGGGATTTGTGATCGCGCGTCACAACACTATCCTGTGCGACCACTTAGAACGCGAAGAGCTTATCGAAACCCTGATGGAGCTCGGTCGAGACAGCAATAAGGATCGCTATAAGCACCGTGTCATCTCAGCACCGCAGCGCTTGCTACAGTAGCTGTCCATGCGAGCAAGACTAGTAATGAGGTTCGAAAAACTGCTCGAGACCATTTGACGGTGTCATCGGTAGTTTGAAAAGCAGTTTTGATGAACCGACCGCCGATCGCGACGCTTACGATCAGATACCATACCGACAGCCATACGCCTGCCGCTATCGCAAATACCGCAAAAACAATCGCGTAGATCTGCATCTCTCGTACCGTCCAGTCGATACCTTTTGTTTGTGGTGTGGTCGGAATCTTGGCCGCATGATAATCATCGTTACGAAATAGTGCGATGGCGTAAAAATGCGTCATTTGCCAGCCTGCCATAGCTATGAAAAGTGTCGTGACGAGCAGGTCGAGGCTACCGCCTGCCGAGACGTAGCCGATGACGATCGGTAACGACCCGGGGATTGTGCCGATCAGTGTCGCATGCCTGGTGTGACGTTTGAGCTTGGTGTAGACGATACCGTACATCACCCAGCCGAATATGCTCATCCCTGCTGCGAGCCACCCACCGTATACGGCGAGTAAGGCCAACCCTACTGATAGTAGCAGGAGCATATATATGCCTGCTGCTCGAAGCAATATGGCGTGCTGTACGAGCTCACGCCGCTTCGTTCGTCCCATCCGAGCGTCGATATCACGATCGATCATGTTGTTAACGACGCAGCTCGATCCCATGACGAGTGAAATTCCGATCAGCGATCCGAAGAACGAACTCCACGATGATGTCGTCGAGGCGAGAGCCGCGCCAAAGCCAGCGACGAATGCAAGATCGTTGCCATACACGATGCCTGGCTTCGCGAGACGATAAAAGTTAGTGATTGAGCGACAAACAGCCACTAGTGACGGATACCTTCATCCTGTATCATCGTTTCGATTGTCTCATGATCAGTCATATTGTAGTTGAGGCTATTCATCACCCAGATCGAGCCGACGACGATGAAGAGTACGACGAAAATCATCGTTACAAAGGCCATCGAGTTCCACCGTGGACGTTCTTCGCGGCCGATATGGAGGAAGAACAATACTTGTACGGCGATCTGCAGCACCGCTAGCCCGACAAGTGTCCACGCCATGCCCTCGGTCATACTTGCGCCGGTCGCGGCTAGCGCAAAGGCGTTGAGCGTCAGAGCCAGTGACAGTACATAACCGATGATATAGGATGCACGAGAGTGTTTCTCAAGCCACTTGTTCATGATAATACTCCAAACGCGTAGACAAAGGTAAAGATACATATCCAGATGACGTCAAGGAAGTGCCAGAAAAGCGTAAATAGCATCAGTTTTTTCGTCGTATCGTGCGTCAGACCACGTTTCATGATCAAAACTACCAATGTAAGCGCCCAAATGAGTCCACTCGCGATATGTAGTCCATGCGTACCGACCAATGTGAAGAATGCTGACAAAAATGCGCTTACCTGCCAGCCGTATCCCTCACTGACGAGATGGCTGAACTCGCTGAGCTCCATGACGAGGAAGCTTGCGCCTAGTGCGATCGTGATGGCGAGGTAGACGAGCGATCGGTTGCGACGACCAGCACGGGCCTCAACGTAGGCCAGTCCGCTAGTCATACTACTAGTGAGCAGCAAGATCGTTTCGGTAAGGACAAAGCCGATATCAAATATCTGTCGCCCACTGACACTGCCGGCCGTGCCACCCGTAAGGACGGCGTAGGTCGCAAACAGGCTGGCAAATAGCAGACAATCAGTCATCAGGTAGATCCAAAAACCAAGTGAAACCGTGAGATTGTCGTGCATTTGTTCGTTTGCAGTCATGCTCATGATCGCCCCTCCGCCATGGCTCGCACCGCAGCAGCCGTCACCAGCTGTTCATTATCAAGTCGCGTCAATCGGATGATAAGCGTCACGATGAGACCGATCAGCCCGACGAGGGCTAGCCACCAGACATGCCAGATCAGTGCAAATCCGATGATAAATGAAGCGAAAGCTATCACTATGCCTGCTGCGGTGTTTTTCGGCTCATAGAAATCCTCATATATCGGCTTCGGCTTTTTGCCGGACTCTTTTAGTTCCCAGAACGGATCTCTCTCAGTGACGACCGGCAGCGATGTGAAATTGTAGCTTGGCGCTGGCGACGGTACGGACCACTCAAGCGTGCGACCGTTCCATGGGTCGTCGCCGGCCTGCAATTCTTTGCGTTTCCAGATACTGACGGCGAGCTGCGTGAGCTGCAATAATACGCCGGCGAGAATGATCACAAACCCGATCGCTGCGACGATGAAGAGCGCTTGCCAGCCTGGGTTTGCATCGTAGTGGTCAAGTCGACGGGTTACGCCCATGAGGCCGAGTGCGTAGAGCGGCGTAAAGGCAACGACAAAACCGAGTATCCATGCCAGCGCCGCAGCTTTGCCGAGACCCTCGTGGAGTTTGAAGCCAAAAATCTTCGGGAACCAATACGTCAGACCGGCAAAATACCCAAACACCACGCCGCCGATCAGCATATTGTGAAAATGGGCGACAAGGAAGAGGCTGTTGTGCAACTGGAAATCGAGTGCCGGGATGGCGTGGAGGACACCGGTCATACCGCCGATCGTAAATGTCACGACGAAGCCCATAAACCACCACATCGGGCTGGTGAAACTGATCCGTCCGCGATACATCGTGAAGAGCCAGTTGAATAGTTTGACGCCAGTCGGGATGGCGATCACCATGGTGGCGATGCCGAAGAAAGCATTGACATCACCGCCTGCGCCCATCGTGAAGAAGTGGTGCGCCCAGACGATATAGCTGAAAAACGCGATAGCCATCAGCGCGACCGCCATGCTGGTGTAGCCGAAGAGCCGTTTGCGCGAAAACGTCGCAACGATCTCCGAGAACATTCCGAACGCCGGCAATATCACGATATACACCTCCGGATGTCCCCATGCCCAAATGAGGTTGATATACATCATCGGGTTGCCGCCAAGGTCGCTCGTGAAGAAATGCATACCCATCAGACGATCAAGACCAAGCATAGCAAGCGTCGCGGTCAGGATCGGAAAGGCGAACATGACGAGTATCATAGCGCCGAGGACACTCCAGGCAAACATCGGCATCTTCATGAGTGTCATACCACGGGCACGCTTCTTGAGTATAGTTGTGATGAAGTTGACTGCCGATAGTGTCGTCCCAATACCAGCGATCTGCACTGCCCATATCCAGTAATCCACGCCGACACCGGGACTATACTGCAGTTCGCTCAGTGGCGGATAGCTCAGCCATCCCGCGGCGGCAAACTCACCATAGACGAGCGAGAGGTTCATGAGCGCCATACCGGCAAAAAACAGCCAGAAGCTGACGGAGTTAAGAAACGGAAATGCCACATCGCGCGAACCAATCATCAGTGGCAAAACGAGATTGATCAGTCCAAACATCAGACCCATCGCGACGAAAAATATCATGATGGTGCCGTGCGCGGTAAAGATCTGCTGGAAATGATCCGGCGTCAAGTAGCCCGGATTGCCCGCGGCAATTGCCTGCTGGCCACGCATCATGAGAGCATCACCGGCTCCACGTAGTAGCATGACGACGGCCACGACGATGTACATGATGCCGATTTTTTTGGCGTCGAGACTGGTCAGATAGTTTTTGTACAACCATGTCCATTTTTTGAAATACGTCAGTAGTGCGACGATTGCAAGCACGCCGCCGACAATCGATAGTGCACCGCCCCATACGATCGGATCATGCGGGAAGGCATCAAGACTCATTCGGCCAAACATTAGTGCATACCTCCCTCTTCTTGCTGATTCATGCTGTGCGACATACTGTATTTATCGATGATCATTTGGTACAGCTTCGTATCATGAAGATAGTAATATTGCGGCTCGGGAATGATACTCGGCAGCGCAAGCTGTTCGTATGACATCATATCAAGATGGAGTGCATCGGGGTTATTTGTGATATCTTCTGACCATTTTGCAAAGTCGGCATCACTGACTGATCGAACGGTGAATTTCATATCAGCGAACCCTTCACCGCTGATATTGGATGAGACGCCTTTGAATTCACCGACTTTATCGGCGATTAGATGGAGCCGGGTCTTCATTCCGTTCATTGCGTAGATTTGTCCGCCAAGTTCTGGTATCCAAAACGAATTCATCGGCGCATCGGACGCGATCTCGAAGCTGACCGGTGTGTTGACTGGAATAGTCAGCTGATTGACGCTCGCGACGGACTGATCAGGATAAAGAAACAGCCATTTCCAGCGCAGCGCTACCACTTGTACCTTCAGCGGAGCTTTCGAGTCGTCGAGTGGCCGATAGGGATCGAGGCTATGCGATGTTTGCCACGCTACGACCGAAAGGATGCAGACGATCGCGATCGGGATTCCCCACCAGATAGTCTCAAGCTTGCGATTGCCGTCCCACCGTGGTGGATAGCGGGCTTTAGTATTGGTTTCGCGATATCGCCAGGCGATATATCCGAGAAGCCCAAAGACCGGCAGCGCGACAAGCGACATGATGCCAAGTGCAAAATAAAACAAATCACGTTGTCGTATGCCGACATCACCGCTCGGCTGCAAGACAACTAGATCGCGAATGAATAAAAAGAGTGATATCAGCAACGCCCCTAGTGTGAGCGCAATGACCGCCACAACTCCCCAATGTCGTCGTTTCATACTCATCTCAAATATAGCACAGGCATCGTAGACTATGCTAGCATAGTGCATATGCATATTGTCATCGTCGGTGGAGGGTTTGGTGGTATTAAGGCCGCGCTTGAGCTTGCCAAAAATCATGCCATGTCCGTCACGCTCATCTCGAACAAAGACCATTTTGTCTACTACCCTTCACTGTATGCGGTAGCAACGGGCGGGACGCGCAAGCAGTCATTTGTGCCGCTCAGTGATATATTTCGCGGTACGAGGGTCAAATTTGTCCAAGATACGATCGTCGGCTACGATCCTGCGCGGCGTATCATCAATGGGAAGTTGCGGAACTATTCGTATCAGCGCGCTGTTTTTGCTCTCGGCGCGGTCACGAGCTACTTTGGTATCAAAGGCCTCGAGGACTATAGCTTCGGTATCAAATCCCACGATGAAGTCGTCGCATTTCGTCGTCATATCCACGATGAGTTGACGAGCCAGCGCAAGATCGACAAACAATACGTCGTCGTCGGTGCCGGCCCAACCGGCGTCGAGCTCGCCGCGTCACTAGCGCACTATATCAAGCATATCGCCGAAGCGCACTCGATACGACACAGTCGCATCCGTATCAGACTGGTCGAAGCGGCGCCACGAGTCTTGCCACGGATGAGTGAATTTGCCAGCCGTGTCGTTACGGAGCGGCTAAAAAAACTTGACATCGACGTCATGACAAACGAAAAAGTCGAATGGCAAGATGATGACGAGGTATCCATCAGCGGTCGGTCGATCCCGACTCGTACCGTCATATGGACATCTGGTGTTGCCAACAACCCATTCTTCGCCTCACACGCCGATCATTTCAAACTGAGTCCCAATGGACGGGTCATCGTAGACGAACATCTCAAAGTCGATGAATACACGTATGTTATCGGTGACAATGCCTATACGCCTTACTCTGGCCTGGCTCAGACAGCACTGCATGACGCGCTCTACGCCGCTCGTGACATAATCCGCAGCCACCATGATCATTTGCGGCCAACCTATGAGAGTATGAAGCCTCCCGTCGTCGTCCCTGTCGGTACGCGCTGGGCTATCATGGAATGGAACTGGATATGCGTCAGTGGCTACCTCGGACATCTCATCCGTCGATCTGCTGATCTGATCGGCTACAACGATATATTGCCGCTTCGTCTCGCGATCGACGCCTGGCGGTCGAGCGAACAGCGTGAGGATGCTTGCATAGTCTGCCAAAAATGAACTAGTCATACGGTTACTCAGCGTTTAGAGACAAAGATATCGGATTTGCTTGATCTCGCCGTTTGAGGGGTCTATACTGTATTTATAGATAAAGGTAACGCTAAAAAAAAGTGGGCGTCGATAGATCATGCGAATACTTATGTTAGGGTGGGAATTACCGCCTCACAATGCCGGAGGGATGGGGGTTGTCTGTTATCAGATGGCTCGAGCACTGGCCGGCCGCGGAGTTTCGATCGATTTTGTCCTCCCCTATACTGCGCATCACCCCAACACTGAGTTTATGAATATCGTTAGTACCACACCACGCTCACCTCAGCGTGGCGACGGCACATGGGTGTATGATTCATTTGCAGCCGGCGGTCCTCGGATGAAAAGGATTCAGGACGACTATCTCTCGGTTGCAGTAGCTCATGCCAAGAAGTTCCCACCCGATGTCATCCACGCGCACGACTGGCTGACGCTCCGCGCTGGCATGGCTGTCAAAAATGCGACCAACCGACCACTGATCGCACACATCCATGCGACAGAATTCGATCGTGCCGGCGGCAAAGAAGGCAACCCGATCATCCACGACATCGAGCAAGCTGGCCTTCTGATGGCTGACCGGATCATCGCCATCAGTAAGTTACAACACGACCTCATCGCCGAGCGATACAACATCCCATCGGATAAAATAGAGATCGTCCACAATACGATCGACTATAATGATTTTGCCGAGCCGGTCAACGGTGATACCTATCGCTACGCCCGACGCCTTCAAGACGAAGGGTACTGCGTGGTCAGTGTGATGAATCGACTAACCGTCCAAAAAGGCTTATCGTACTTTATGCGTGCTGCTGCAAAAGCATCACACCGACTCGGTCGTTTTGTTTTCATCATCGGTGGCGACGGCGAGCAGCGCGATGAGCTGATCGAGATGAGCGCTGATCTCGGGATCGCTGACAAAGTCATCTTTACGGGTTTTGTGCGGGGTAAGCAGTGGCGCGATATCTTCGCGGTCTCTGACGTCTTTGTCATGAGTTCGATCAGCGAGCCGTTTGGTATTACGGCACTTGAAGCTGCTGCGCATGGCGCTGCGGTCGTCATCACCAAACAGTCCGGTGCCGGCGAAGTAATCCTTAACGGTTTCAAATATGATTATTGGGACGAAGAACGCCTGGCTGATATCCTCATCAACCTCGCTTCATCGTCAGCACTCACCGGACATCTCAAAGCCAACGCCGAAGAAGAGATCCGGGGTAAATCATGGCAGGATGTCGCCAGCCGCTTCATCGATCAGTATGCAAAAGTGGGCGCTTCGTCATGAAATCAGTCGTCCTCTACCTCCACGTCCACCAGCCATACCGTATCTCGCCGTACAGCATCTTCAAAGCAGGCTACGAACATGATTATTTCTCCGACGAACGCGCTAGCGACTCGGCACGCAACGAAGTTATCCTGAAAAAAGTGGCTCACAAGTCATATATCCCAACTAACCACATGCTCATGGAGTTACTCGAGAAACATCCTGATTTCCGCCTCAGCCTCAGTATCACTGGTACATTTATCGAACAGTGTGAAGCGTGGGCACCGGAGGTACTGAAGAGTTTTCAAGACCTCGTTGCCACTGGACGTGTTGAGATCGTCGCTGAGACCTATCATCATAGCTTGGCATTTTTCTATAGCCGCGAAGAGTTCGAAAAGCAAGTAAAGCTTCATGTTGACAAGATCAAAGAGTTGTTTGACGTCACGCCGACAGCGTTTCGTAACACCGAGCTCGCCTACTACGATGATATCGGCGTCTGGGCGGACAAGGCTGGCTATAAAGCCGTGCTCGCCGAGGGCTGGGATCCTGTACTTGGCTGGCGCAGTCCAAACTACGTCTATCAACCGCCTCATACCAAAAACATCCGACTCATGCTCAAAAATTATCGCCTCAGTGACGACATCGCTTTTCGATTTTCTAACCACGAATGGCACGAGTGGCCGCTGACTGTCGACAAATATATGAGCTGGCTTCCGGTTGATGAGGAGCAAGTCGTCAACCTCTTCATGGACTATGAGACATTTGGTGAGCACCAGTGGGATAGTACGGGTATCTTCGACTTCATGCGGACGTTTGTCGAGCGGATCAGTACTAGTGAATGGTATGATTTCAAGACAATTACCGAGGCTGCTGCGCTCGAGCCACGTGACGTCGTGTCAGTTCCCTACACTGTGACGTGGGCTGATACGGAGCGTGATCTCAGTGCCTGGCTCGGCAATGCTATGCAACAAGAAGCGATGCGATGTCTCTATGAGCTCGAGGACGTCGTGATAGCGAGCCAGGACAAACAGCTGATCGATGATTGGCGCAAGCTGCAAACGTCCGACCACTCATACTACATGTGTACTAAGTATTTCCGCGATGGCGATGTCCATGCGTATTTCAGCCCGTATAATTCACCTTATGATGCCTTCCTTTACTTCATGAATGCGATTCGTGATATGCGTTGGCGAATCCTTGAACACCACAAGGAAGTCATCTAGTCTCGCCTATGAGTCGCTTGCGACTGTTTGCCCAACACGATGCCAAAAAGGTTTTTAAGCATGCTTGTGCGCGATACGACCTAGTGTACTTTGGCAATGTATCTCAGCACACCGACGAGCATCAGATGGTACGTGGCTTCACCTTGTCGCCGAGTCATGTCGATCGTCATTACTGCGTCGGCACGGTCGGTGGCGTCGATGTCATCCTGCTGGAGCGCATGGATACCGTCTCGTTTCCTGATAAGCCGTCACGCTCTTTCATCTGGACGATACTACAGATCGATCTAAAACGACGCTTACCGACGCACATCCTGCTCAATAGTCATCGCTATGACGACATATTGTATGCGCACTTATTTGCAAAATTTCATGAACTCCGTCAGTTTAGCCCACAGCATCTCATCGGACACGATGCCAAATTTGCCGATACCTTTCGTATCTATGCACTGCCGCAACACGCTGATGACGTCATGACTATGCTGCGCACTGATACCACGAGTGTTCTGGCGCATCATTTCGGCGCGTTTGATTATGAGGCTTACGGCGAACAGCTCATCATCTATGCACCGACATCATCACCAGGTGACAATACGATCGAGCAAATGTTCAAAGCCGGCATCTGGCTTGCTCAGCAGCTGGATCCTTCGCTTATTCAGACAATTGGGACTCAAACAGACGATAATACGCCCCGCGCTTTTTGATCAGCTCCGCGTGCGTACCCGACTCGACTATCTGTCCATGCTCCAGCACGTGGATGACATCCGCGCGCATCACGGTACTGAGTCGATGGCTGATCGCAATGATCGTCTTATCTTTCTCGGCAAATAGGCGTTTAAATATCCGCGACTCAGCGAGGGCGTCGATCGCACTGGTCGGCTCGTCGAGTACGATGATCGGCGCATTGCGATAAAAGCTTCGCGCCAGTGCCAGTCGCTGCCATTGCCCGCCAGATAGACTCGTCGCGAGTTCATCATCCTCGATATCATCTCCGACGATCCATTTCGAGGCGTAGGTCGCATCGCCATGTTTGAGTTCATCGACGAACGAAGCTGCTTCTGCATCACCCAGGGCCTTCGTGTAGCGCTCAGTATCAAATGGCGTGCTCACGTCACCGAAGTAGACATTGTCGCGAATTGTCGCAAAGTCATACTCCAAAAAACTCTGCTGCAATATCCCAAGCTGACGGTGCCACGATTCGATGGAATACGTGCTGAGTGGAACCGTATCGACAAATATCTCGCCCTTGGTCGGTGTGTACAGGCCCATGAGTAATTTGATAAGAGTTGATTTGCCTGCACCATTTTCACCGACAATCGCAATATGCTGCCCGCGTCCGATAGTCAGAGAGATGTCGCGAAGTACTGGTTTTTTGGTACCGTGATAATGAAAGGCCACGTTACGAAATTCGATCATCTCAGGAATTGCCTCAAGTATCTGCTCACTCGTATTTGCGAGCGGATAGGCCATAAACTTTTGATAGTCAAAGAGTTGTGCGAGGTCTTCATCGATATTACTGATGGTTTGTACCAGACTTCTCATCGAGCCGATAGCTCTCGACACGATCTGCTGTACGTACACAAACTGACCAATTGGCTGAGCATGCCGGATGATCTCCAATGTTATCCATATGAGGCTGATGAGCTCGGCGACAGACTCAAGGAGACTCGCCATAATTTGCTTGCCGAGATAGTCTCTGTTGAATTGTAGGCGCTGACGTTCGTCCTGATCACGGTACCGAGCTCTTAAGGATAGTAGGTATCGCACGAGTCCGTTGATCCGAAGCTCGATGATGGATTTTGGCTGCAGTAGTTGCCACTCGATATAGCTTTGGGCGCGCCTGGCTGTGACATTTTTGCTCCATTGATCGATCTGCGCACGAGACAGCTTGAATTGTAGGTATATGCCGGGTAGCAGTGCGATCAAGACGATGACGGCTACCCACGGTACGACGAAGAGGAGCGCTGCGATCGCACCGATCATCGCGATGACCTGCGAGAAGATTGAGGCTAGTTGGTCAAAGACGTAGGCATAAAAATTGCCGAACCGCTGCGCTTTCTCGTATGTATCGGCCGTATCTTTGTCCTCATAGCGCCAAAAATCGAGTGCCAAAAAGCGCTCATACATGATATCGCTGATACGCGACTCGACTTTGAAGCGAAGGATGGACTGCACGTAGTTGTCTATGCTTGACCACGCTGTCGTGAAGGCACCGATAGCGATCGTGAGAAGCACGTAGATTATCGCCCTCTGACCTGCACCGGCCACGCCGCTATAGGCAGCGGCTAGTTCAGTTGTCGACTGGGCCGCGAGGTAGACCGTCACCAGCGGTAAGATCGCATCAAGAATTGCACCAGCCAGCTTGAATAGTACCGCACCAGGTGCGATCCGATAACTCATCACTGCGGCGCTCGCTATGCCGCGGACGTAGGCTCGTATTGGTAATCTCTGTTTTTTACTCACGTTACCTATGATACATCATTATCTGGTATCAAAATATCACTGCACAGTCTGCAGTGATATCGATGAGCGACAGACAGATGAGACTAGCTCTTGCGGGCTTTGACTTCGTTGCGGCCAAGTGATTTCTTGGTCTCTTCGAAGATTTCGTGTTTGCGCGTGACAGGGTCGTATTTGCGCAAGCTTAGTTTACCCGACGTGTTCATCGTGTTTTTCTTGGTGTAATATGTGCGCATGCCTGACGCTTTACTGACGAGGCCGACCAATTTGCGCTTTGATTTCGTATTCTTTGCCATAAGTATACTCTATCTTAGCATATCTGCATCTGTTAGTAAATGGTTTTTCGTATTATTACCGAAGTCAACTTCAGTAGATGAGAATCTACGGGTCATATATACTCAAGGTATAAATGAGGAGAAATGACCCATGAAAGCAAGCTCGACCTATCGCGACCCCCTACTCTCAGTAGATGGATCAATCATTGGGTTTTATGAACGCGAGTTTTATATGTTTTCTAACTTTTCGAGCTTTCAGGTGCGATGGAAAGATCATCTTTGGTCTACCAGCGAACACGCCTATCAAGCCGCCAAATTCTTTGAGACTGATCAAGCCATCGTCGCAACGATTGAGCGCGCATCGTCGGCTCATGATGCGTATAAGCTCGCACAGCTGCACAAAGATGCCCGTGATCCTGACTGGGACGCAAAAAAAGCCGATATCATGCACGATATCTGTCGACACAAGCTCCAGCAACATCCCTATATCCAGCATCACCTCCTCCTGACTGGTGACGAGCAGATCGTGGAGGATTCGCCCAAGGATAGTTACTGGGGCTGGGGCGATGACCATCACGGTCGCAACGAGCTCGGTACGATATGGATGAAGCTACGAGAGGAATTACATGGTGGCAAACTATAGCGCTGATGCCCACTCGGCTCAGATGAAGCTACTACGACAATTACTACTGTCGAAGACGTCCAAATTTGCAGAGCTTGCTCATGCAACCGGGCTCACGAGTGATCATGCTAATTTTCATATCAAACAACTCATCGATGCCGGTTTTGTCCGGCACGTCGCGAAGTCCTATGGCGAATATGAACTCACTGTTCGCGGCAAAGAGTATGCCAACCGCATGGACACAGATGAGCATGTCGTCGAGAAGCAGCCCAAGCTTTCAGTGGTGCTCGACATCCTTCATCCTGACGGTAGACATTTGCAGCAAGAGCGGCTCAAGCAGCCATATTACGGCTACTGGGGACGTCCGACGGGCAAGATTCGCTGGGGCGAAACGATGCTCGAGGCCGCTGCTCGTGAACTCATGGAGGAGACCGGTCTACGAGCCGAGCTCACTGTCATGGGGTTTTATCACAAGCTTGACTATGACACCGACGGAAAACTACTCGAAGACAAATACTTTTGCCTTGTTCGCGGTATAAACCCCAAGGGCGATTTGCTGCCCGAGTCCGACGGGCAGCGCAACGAATGGCTGACCGATGCTGAATTTGAGGCAAAAGAACATCGTTTTGGCAATCTTGAAGACGTCCAGGACTATATAGACTCAGGACAAATGTTTGTCGTCGAGAAAGAGTTTACTTATCCGTCCGGTGATTATTAGATATTATGCAGTGATAAAACTACCGAGTGCCACAAAGAACATCGTATAAAATCCAGCTTGGAGTAACAGCTGATACCGTGCTCTATCCCTGCGCACTACGGAGTACCCGAGGATGGCTAGCATACAGGCAAGAAAGAGCGCAACTATAGAACTACGGCTTACATATAAGACCATGGATGTTACGCTAATTATCCCAACGATTGATAGGCTAGTGATTGCACGATGGAGGTCAACACTTGGTGAACGTTCTGGTACTGTCGCAGCCCAGACCTGGGCAATTGTTGCGACACATATCATGACTATAGCGGCTAATGGCAAATGAAGCCAAGGGACTAACCAGATGATAAACCACGTCGTAAATAGCGGGAGTGTCACTAAAAATAACGCCACGTAGTATTTCGTCGCATTTTCTGTCGAAGCGGCATGATGACTAAAGGTGGCATTTATACCGCCATCCGGCCACTTCTTCACCAAATAAAACAATCCGATCAATAAAGCTATGGTCGATAAGAAAAATAGACTGTGTATCATCAAGAAAATACTCGTAAACTTTCAATTTGGAGCCACGACTGGGATTTGAACCCAGGACCTCATCCTTCGCTTACACCTCTTTTTTATATGCATGATATAAGAGGGCTAGACTGTATCTTAAGCATATCGCCGGAGCGACGTAGCTTCCCTTGTCAGTCGTTCGGGCCTCCGCATGCGCGGTTGCCACGGTCTTATCTTTATGCAAGACGTTAACCGTTATTCGGGATTCATCTAGTAATTTTTCACTAGATGGGCGGGAGCCAATGCGGCCCACCATGGATGCGCTCTACCAACTGAGCTATCGCGGCATGATAATTAAATGTTCGGCGTTTTCGCCTCTGATATTGTAGCAAAGTAGGTGTGATGTGTCGACCATTTCCCCGACATACAAAATTGCGTATTGCAAATAAGATCCGACCATATTAGACAAGAACATTTATTTATGTGGTGCTGGAAGTAGGACATCGGCCTAAAGGCCTCTTCCGTTTGCTTGTTCGAAAAATACTTCGTGCTTTTCTCACTGCGCTGCACTACACCGAACCTCATTTGCTTCGCAAATGGACGGTTCGAGGACTACGATCAAAACCATAATAAATACCGGCCACAAGGACCGGTATTTATTATGGTGCTGGAAGTAGGACTCGAACCTACGAAGCCCGAAGGCGGGAGATTTACAGTCTCCAGTGATTGCCGCTACACGATTCCAGCGCATATGGAGCCGCCTCAGGGATTCGAACCCAGGACCTTCACTTTACAAAAGTGTTGCTCTACCAACTGAGCTAAGGCGGCGTAACCTATAAAAGTACTGATTCATTGTAGCAAAGCCGCTTCAATAGTCCAAATATCATTGACGTCAGTATTATGATACACTAACCCCATGAATTCGTGGGCAATATATCCCGCTTTTATCGGTACGGTATTGTCTGTGTTAGGATGGTCGTATTTTGTGGCACGTCATCATAATGTCCACCAACCAGTAACGCTCAGCGAGCTTGCCGCAAGGCGTCATGACACTATCAAGTATTTTAGAACAATATTATGGATATGCGGACCATTATTTCTCATAACAATACTTCTATATATTGCACCACTATTACACTCGACATGGCTCGCAGTACTTTGGGTTATGATCGTTTTCGCCGAAATATGCCTCGGTATATTCCCTCCTGTCAGCAAGCAATCAAGGGTGATACATAATATATTTGCGTATATCATGGCTGTCGGAATGTTACTATCGGCAGTAATGATGGCGCTGATCGTACCTCGCTACAATGTTCTACTTGTCATAACTGTCGTTATCATGATACTATTCTCGCTGCTCACGAAATATAATCGTACAAACTATATTTATTATGAACTTGGATATATTTTTCTATCACACATCAGTATCATCATAAGTATCGTATCGTTCGTTTAAAAATCTACTCCGCTGCTAACACTACATCACGATCTTGCGGGGCTGCTGGATCTTCTGGGGAGCGCTGGTCGGGATGATGACCTTGGCGACCTTTTCTCGCATCGCCGTCGCAAGCTCTATCTGGTTGTCCCGCTCGTAGGCATCCGCTAGGATGGCGATACTCTGAGGATTTGGCTCAAGTTCCACCGCACGCTCGAGCGATGCGATCATGGCTTTGGTGTTGCCGAGTTTTTCCTGGACTTTCGCGAGGGCGATGTGTCGGGCAGCTAGCTCACCTTCCATGCCGAGGGCTTGTTCGAAAGCTAAGACGGCTTTTTCGTACTGCCCCGTCTCATAATAGATCAGACCGACATTGTGTAGTGACGAGGCGCTCGGCTCGAGGCTTTGGGCGATCTCAAAACATTCGATTGCATCTTGGTAAGCCCGCTGTTTGGCATACAAGATACCGAGACGGTTGTAGGCTGTAGCGTTGCGCTCATCGACACGAAGGATGGTTAGGAGCGCTTTCTCGGCACGCAGGTATTTGCGATCTTTGATACTTTCTTGAGCCACAACCCAGAGTTTATCGAGACGCGTCGAAAACTTCGAAGAAAATACGGTTCCTGTATCGTCGACATCGCGCTGATACCAGAGAACCCATGCTCCAAGACCCACCAGAAGGATAAGACCAAACATTTGCATAATTATACACTATATCGAGTCGAAATACAGCATGAGCGTGATCTTGGACGGATAATTTGATCACAAATATAGAGCGAGATGGAGCAGCTGCAGCCGGACATTCGCATTGGCTTCCAACTGCTCAATACCATCGGCGATGACGTCAAGCTGGCGTGCAGCCTGATGCGAGGGTGATTTCACGATGCCAAATTTGATGATGTCACCCATCGTACGGACAAGCTCGAGAGCTTTGACACGGTCATTCATGGCATCTTTTAGGTAAATGAGCCGCTGATAGGTCGAACCCTGCACGACAGATCGCGCTAGTCGCGTTACGTCGGCGCGCTTCTCGAAATACACCTCGTCCTCTAAGAGCTTTTTGAGTCCAGCCGGTCGCCCGCTAGCCAGAAAGAGCAGCTGTGACTGCTTGGTCGGCTCGATATCGCCATGCGCCATGATCATCTGTCTCGACGCTTCGACGGAGATGGGGCGCACTTCGATCGTGGCCACTCGTGAGTGGATGGTCGAGAGGAGCATCTGCGGGAGATGTGTCGTCATGATGAAGATGACATTTTCTGGTGGCTCCTCGAGGAGCTTTAAGAAGGCATTTTGCGCTGGGACGCTCATACGATCGGCTTCATCGATGATCACGACGAGATGGCTTGCTCGTTTGGAACGGGTATCGTGGTATAGCTTGCGTACTTGCTCGATCGGGATATCCTTGCCATTTTCTGGGCCGATCACGATGGCGCCATCAGGATGATCGTTGATCGACCTCGCTATTGTCCCTGCGAGTGTCAAGAGGCCGCTCCCCTCACCTCCATACAGAAGTAGTCCACTATGCGTATCTCGAACAAAAGCGGCGCTGAGGTCACGTGTGACGTCATGCAACGCTAGTTCAGGCGCAAATACCATCGACGACTTTCTGAAAATCATCTGGCAGCGGTGCGACGAATGTCTCACGTCGCGAGGGTGGTATCGTGATCTCAAGTTGCTCGGCATGCAGGCAGAGTCGTCCGATCGGGCTCTTGCCACCGCCATAGACTTTGTCGCCGACGATCGGTGTTCCGATATGGGCGAGGTGGACGCGTAGCTGATGGGTGCGTCCGGTGACAGGCTTCAGACGAACCACACTCAGGCCGCCACGAGACGCGAGCACTTCATAGTGCGTCTGGGCAGATTTGCCCTTGCCATCAACACGGAAACTGCTGGGCAGCTTCGGGTTGCGTCCGATCGGTAGATCGATATTGGCCTCAGGATGCTTCGGCATACCACGCACGACCGCGATATACGTCTTCTTGGCTTTGCGGTCTTGGAACTGTTTTTGCAGATGATGTTTCGTCTCACTATCTTTGG
The DNA here is from genome assembly GCA_049291395.1 of Saccharimonadales bacterium (SeqCode). Lineage (GTDB taxonomy): Bacteria > Patescibacteriota > Saccharimonadia > Saccharimonadales > Saccharimonadaceae > JAPUDQ01. The sequence goes on from JBATPJ010000048.1 coordinate 21,128, forward strand.
CAGCAATGATGATACCAGATGTCTCACGGTCAAGTCGGTGGACGATACCCGGACGATTGGTGTCGTCAGGCTCCGTCATGAGGCCCCGTACAAAGTCAGCCACGGTGAACTCTTCGCTCAGCTCACCTTTGGCATGGGTGAGAACCCCTGATGGCTTGTTGATCACGACGACATGGTCATCTGCATACACTACTGGTAGTGTATGACCTTCAAAATCCGCTACTGGTAGCGTCGTGTGGGTGATTTCATCGTCTTCGTCAAGCTCCCGCCTCACAGAGGTGACGATCTCGCCATTGACCGTCACGAGCCCCATCTCGATAAATTTGTGCCACGTCGAGCGTGAATATTCCGGCCAATACTGTGCCATATACTGATCAAGTCGCATCGACATTATCCCTTTGGTCGCAGACCGACAGCTCGCTGGACGCGGAGCAACGTTGTATCAGCTACAGTACGCATGGCAGCTTCATCGGCTTCGAGCTTTTTCATCAGAACGTCATCATCGATGAGGTGGTAGAGCTTCTGAAAATTGGTCAAGAATTCTTCGACCTGAATCGCAACGGCCTTTTTGAGGTCGCCGTAGCTGGTACGCCCTTCCCATTCGGCGTTGATATGACCCTGGTCGCGAGCGCTCAGGAGTGATAGAAGCTGTAGTAAATTCGTGATGCCTGGCTGCGTCTCCCAGTTGAAATTGATCTCACCGACACTATCAGTCTCGGCTGCCATGATCTTTTTTGCCGCTGCGGCAGGAGTGTCCATGAGATTGATCTTGGACTTCTGGTCGGATGAACTCTTACTCATCTTTTTCGCGGGATCGCTCAGACTGCGGATACGCAGGCCAGAGTCGCGGCGGACAAACTCGGATTGTTTCTTGGTCTCCTCGGGTACAACGAATAGCTCGCCGAACTTATTATTCATACGCATCGCAATATCGCGAGCAATCTCGAGGTGCTGGAACTGGTCTTCGCCGACTGGCACCCATGCGGCGCCGTAGAGCAAGATATCGGCCGCCATCAGGACTGGGTAGTCCATGAGCCCCATGGTGACGCTGGCCGCATGTTCGCTTGATTTGTCCTTGAACTGGATCATGCGCTGCATCTCACCGACATAGGTGAAGCAATTAAGGATCCAGGTCATCTCACTATGCGCCGGAATATAGCTCTGGCGATAGATATAGGTATCGGGGTTGTTCATATCGAGACCGGCAGCGACAAAATATTTGAGGTTCTGGAGCGTCTTGTCGTACAAAGCGTCATGATCGATCGGCGTCGTGAAGCTGTGAAGATCAGGTACAAACATGTTGATCTGGTATTCACCAGCAAACTGGCGCTGCATCTCCACCATCGGTACAAATGCACCAAGATAGTTCGCAAGCGTTGGCTCTTCGTTGCTGCGGATACCGGTCAAGATCACGTCTTTCATATCTATTATTTTAGCATAGTCATCACCTCTCGAAGCGATATCGTCCACTCGCGGCATCACGCACAGTGCCATATCGTACACTATACTAAAGGCATGTCAAAACTGCCTATGTATATCATTATGAGTATCGCTATGGGTGTTGGCGGATATGTGCCGGTCATGTTCGGGGCGGATATGATGGATCCAAGTACCATTCTCGGAACGGTCATCGGTGGTATCATTGGCATCGTCATATACGTTAAGCTGCGTAACATGGGATATATCGAGTAATCATCAGCAAAGTGAATAGTTGAGCAAAAAACAGCCCATATATTGGGCTGTTTTTCATGCACATATCTCTTGCTAACGCTTCGAGTACTGTTCGCGTTTGCGAGCGCTGCGGAGACCGTATTTCTTACGTTCTTTCTCGCGTGGATCTCGTTTCATGAGGCCGGCTTTTTTGAGCGTGCTGCGGAGGGTTTCATCCATCTCGCTGATGGCTTTGCTGATCGCCAGTTTACAGGCGTCAACTTGACCGCTCATGCCACCGCCGCTGACGACGATACTGACATCAAACTCTTTTTGTTTGCCGATGAGGGCAAGTGGGTCGGTGAGCTCGGCGACAAGCGTCTTGTTGCCGTCGAGGTAATCTTCGGCTGGTTGGCCGTTGATCGTGACGACACCTTTGCCGCCCATCATGCGTGCCCGAGCGGTCGCTTCTTTGCGACGGCCGAGACCGTAAAAGTATTTGTCGGATTTTGCCATAATTATTTGACCTCAACTTTCACTGGTTTTTGTGGTGCATGGGTGTGCTCGGTGCCAGCAAAGACACGAAGTCGTTTCATGCGCTCAGCGTGAAGCTTGTTGTGTGGCATCATGCCAGCAACTGCTTTTTCGATGATGCGGGTAGGATTCTCGCGGCGAACATCACCCAGGCTGCGCTCTTTGAGGCCGCTTGGGAAGCCAGAGTAGCTGTAGTATGTCTTGGCAAGCTCTTTGTTACCGGTGACGACAACGCTGTCAGCGTTGATCACGACGACGTTGTCACCATCATCCATGCTTGGCGTGTAGGTAGGCTTGTATTTACCCATCAGGTGCGTGGCAATCACTGTTGCGACGCGGCCGAGTGGGGCCGATGAGGCGTCGATGATCACCCATTTGTGATCAACCTCAGTTGCTTTCATAGAATATGTCTTCATTATCGGTCTCCACTCTTTCTGACGCTGACGGTCGGTTTGTGGCTCATGTGTGAGTCAGCAGCGACAACCTTGCGTGGTGAACGAGCTGGCTTAGCGGCGGCCGAAGGAGCGGCTTTGACAGCAGCTGGCTTCGTCGTTGCTGGTTTTTTCGCAGCAGGCTTTGCAGCAGGTTTTTTGGCAGCTGGTTTCTTTGCGTCGACATCACGACTAAGCTCATCGACGAATGAGACGCGAGCGAGCTGAGCGTTGTCACCGACACGAAATCGTGTACGAGTGATGCGCACATGTCCGCTGACGCGGCCACTCATCTGTGGTGCGAGCTGGTCAACAAGAGTTGTCATCGCGATTTGGTTGTCGAGGGCAGAGAGTACTGCACGACGTGATGCGAGATCGCCACGCTTTGCTTTGGTAATAATCGGCTCGATAAACGGTACGAGTTCTTTGGCGCGTGGCAGCGTCGTCTCGATAGCACCGTGTTCGATCAAGCTAATCGCGAAGCCGCGGAGCAACGCTTTGCGCTGCGCTTCGTCGCGATGGAGCTTGCGGCCTTGGTATCCGTGTCGATGCATAGACTAAAACTCCATCTCCGCAAGCTTTTCTTTCACTTCATCAAGTGCTTTGCTGCCAAAGCCTTTGAGTTCGCGAAGATCGGTCTCACTCAGGGTTACTAGGTCATTGATCGTGCGGATGTCGTTGTTGATCAACGCGTTGGTCGTGCGGGCAGTCAGGTTGAGGTCCTCGATCGGTGTCATGAGTTCAGTATCGCTACTGTCCTCACGGCTACCAGGAGTCGGTGCGGATTCGACGCGAGTCGAGCCAGCAAGTGCGGTGTACTGGTTGATCAGGATGGCGGCAGCTTCTTCGAAGGCGTCGCGTGGGCTCATGCTACCATCGGTGTCGATCGTGAGAAGGAGTTTGTCGAGGTCGGTGGTCTGACCAACACGAGTGTTCTCGACTTTGTAGCGGACACGCAGGACTGGGCTAAAGATAGCGTCCAGGGCGATCATGTCGCTGTGAAGGCGGCTGCTGCTTGACTCTTCGATAGTGCGGTAACCGCGGCCAGTCTCGACGACGACGTCGATAACGACTGAGGCTTTCGGGTCATCGATAGTACAGATAACTGCTTCTGGGTTGATGATCTCGATGTCATCTGACGTCTTGATATCACCAGCAGTGACGACACCAGCGCCTTTTTTCTCGAGGCGAAGCTCGATCGGCTGGTCGTTGTGAGCGCGGACACGGACGTTTTTGAGGTTGAGCATCAGGTCGACGACGTCTTCGACGACGCCTTTGATGGTCGTAAACTCATGAGTAGCACCGTCGACACGAAATGCAACGATAGCGGCACCTTCGATACTGCTGAGCAGTACGCGACGTAGTGAGTTACCGAGTGTCATACCGTAGCCAGTGTGGAGCGGCTCAACGACGAATGTCGCGCTGGTTTTGCTGTGGTCATCGACCTTGGCAAGACTTGGGTTGTGAATAGCTTGTGACATATATGCTCCTTATTAGCGTGAGTAGTACTCAACAATTAGCTGTTCGTTGATATCAGGTTCAGCTTCGTCACGAGTTGGGTTACCCGTGATCGTAACGGTCAATTTCTTGACGTCACTTTTGAGCCAGCTGAGTGGTGCTTGTGAGGTGTTCTTAACGACATCATCGATGCGAGTGAAGTAATCAGACTTGGTGCTCTTAGGGCGTACGGTGATGATATCACCAGCGCTGACCCGGATAGATGGGATGTCAACGCGGCGACCGTTTAGGAGGAAGTGTCCGTGGGTGACGAGTTGGCGTGAGCCGCGGCGTGAGACAGACAGACCGGCACGGTAGATGACGTTGTCGAGACGACGCTCGAGGAGCTGCAGGAGGACCTCACCTGATTTACCACTTGCTCGGTCGGCATCTTTCATGAGTCGGGCGAATTGCTTTTCTAGGAGGCCGTAGGTACGGCGAACCTTCTGCTTCTCACGAAGTTGGGTCGCATACAGGCTTGGTTTGTTCTGACGGCCATGGGCGTGAACACCAGGGATACCTGATTTGCGTGCCATGATCTTGTGCGCTTTAACATGTAGCGCATAGCCTTCACGGCGAGATTGTTTGACGATAGGGCTTCGATCTCGGGCCATTATGCTCTCCTCTGTCGCTTAGGTCGGACGCCACCGTGTGGCACACCAGTCACATCTCGGATGCTCTCGACACGGATGTCGAAGTTTTGCATGCAACGAATCGCAGCATCACGGCCGAGGCCGACACCTTTGACAAATGCATCAACTGAACTGAGGCCATATGCTTTTGCAGCTTCAGCTGCTTTTTCGGCAGCGACCTGTGCAGCATACGCGGTGCCTTTTTTGCTACCACGAAATCCGCAGGCTCCAGCGGAGCTTGCTGCGATGACATTGCCTTTTTTATCCGATAACGTAATGATCGTGTTGTTAAATGTCGCCTGGATGTGCAGTTGACCTGCGGGTACAGAACGACGTTGTTTCTTGCGACTGTTCTTAGTCGCGGGTGCTTTTGCAGCTGTCGACGGGGTCGAAACAGCAGCGTCAGGTGTAGTAGTTTCTGCCATATTCCTTTTCCTTACGTCTTAGTTGCTGCTTTAGGTTGTGCACCACCGACCGCGACGCGCTTGCCGCGACGAGTTCGACCATTGGTACGAGTTCGCTGACCGCGTGACGGTAGGTTGTTTTTGTGGCGTATGCCACGGTAGCTACTGATGTCTTTGAGGCGTTTGATATTGCCACTGACGACACGCTGGAGGTCACCCTCGACGGTGTAGTTGCTATCGATCTCGTCACGAAGCTTCTTCAGATCGGCTTCGGTGAGGTCTTTGACGCGAGTAGTTGGCTCGATCTTGGTTGCTTCGCAGATGCGAGCAGCATGAACGGGGCCAATACCATAGATGTAGCGTAGGCTAATCTGTACTTGTTTCTGGTCAGGAATGACCACGTTTGCGATACGTGCCATATGTTAGCCCTGCCTTTGCTTGTTCTTGGGTTTCTTTTTGTTTATGACATAAAGACGACCCTTGCGACGGACCAATTGGTCGTCAGGGCTGATCTTTTTTACGCTGGCTCGTACTTTCACGCAGCTTGTCTCCCATTATTAAATGTTTTATCGTCCTTCAGTCGGAAGCTGATTCTGCCCTTTGTGAGATCATAAGGGGTCAACTCAACCTCGACCGTATCGCCCGGCACTAGCTTGATGTAGTGCTTGCGCATCTTACCTGATACGTGAGCGATAATCGTATGACCGTTCTCCAATTCGACACGAAACTGAGTATTAGGCAGTGCTTCCACCACCTTCCCGACTAGTTTAATGACTTCTTTGGTACTTGCCATAAGTTACAGCTGTCCAGTATAGCTGATAATGTGTCTCAAGTAAACCCCTATTAAGATGAAAACAATCTCGCAACGCGATGTGTATATGGTTATTGTAGCGAAAATATCCGTTTCGTCAAGCCAGCAAACAAAAAACACCTAGCGGTGTCGTGATGTTCAGGGTTGGCTTGACAGCCAAGTAGTAGATCCCGCCGTGGCGGGATGAGGGGATGCTATTAGGCACACCCCCTCACCCCGCTTCTTGCGGCTGCTCCGGAAGTTCCGCGCAGAATAGCCTGCGGAACTTATCCGAAGCGACGGGGCCGACGACGACTAGCCCTTGTCGTCGGCCGTGGTTACCGCCCGTCTGCTGCTTGGCGTATCAGCAGGTGAGGCGGGTGGCCGGCGCGGGGTGGATGCTGAGGTCATCGAAGCCGTGGGTGAGGTCGATCGAGATGGCCGAAGGGCCACGGATGTGCGACATACGGATCTGCTCCTCTGATCGTGGCCCGGTCGGGCCTGTTCTTCTGCGGTGGGTCCGGATCGGCCATTTTTCACCCTGATGAGAGTGAAACCTGTCCGATTTCCCGGTATGAATCTACATATCATGTGAACTCATACCGAGAAATCGGACGTAACTACTACTTGGCTTGTCAATGTGCGTCAGAGGAGTCAGGCAAACCTTACTCAACTCTTAGCTTGCATACAATAATGCCGAATGTTTTACCTGGTGTCAAGAGGATTTATATAAATACCAAAGGGTTGTGATCGGGTGGGGCGGCTATAGTAGCCCGCCCCACCCTATGGACACCACAATGGTGCATGGGTCAGCCATCTGTCACCAGATCGGCGAAGACCTCGTCCATGGTTTTTCGCGCGTAACGCCAAGTGCTTTGACGAGACGCGCAGTCTGGCCCTCCTCCGCATCGGATTGTGTGAACTAGATGCCTTTTCAGACCCCAGCCATCGCACCGCTTGCAGGTATTATCGGGCCGCACTTCATGCGGCGGTCATGTGTGTAGGGGCATATCCACAAGGGACAGCCCACCGCCGACAGGAACGCAGATACTAATGCCCTTCGTCCCTGTGTGATGCAGCGTTGTCGCCATTGACATCGCCACGATATAAATTATAGCATCTGGCGCCAAGGAACGGATACATAAGGCTCAGTGACTAATACTGATCGTACGTGACCATCAGAGCGCGCGAGTTGATCTGACGCAGCGTCTCAAGGGCTACGGAGACGACGATCAAGAGTCCGGTGCCGCCGATGGCGAGATTGGCCGCTTGGATACCGAGCTGCGCAAAGACGTACTCGAAGACAAACGGCAGGACGGAGATGAGCCCCAGTGCGAGCGAGCCAAAGAGTGTCAGTCGGCTCACGACGCGGGCAAGGTATTTCTCTGTCTGGACACCTGGGCGGATGTTCTCGATGAAGCCACCTTGTTTTTGCAAGTTCTCAGCGATCTCGTTGCTGTTGAAGACGATGCCAGTGTAGAAATACGTGAATGCGACGACCAGTAGGAAATACGCCACTGGGTAGATAAACGTCGTCCAGTCCGTACTGTAGCCAAATGCGCCCGGCTGTGGAGTGTTAAACCATCGCACGAGGTTCTCACCAAGAGTGATCCAGTCCGGGTTCTTCGTCGATCGGAGGACCTGACCGACAAATGCTGGCAGCGCGAGGAATGCGACTGCGAAGATGATCGGGATGACACCAGCGGTGATGAGCTTGACCGGCAAGATACTCTGAACGCCACCATAGGCGCTGTTGCCATGGACGCGCTTCGCGTAGTTGATAGTGATGACTCGCTGAGCTTCGTTGATCTTCACGAGGAAATACAGCACGATGATACCCAGTGCCGCTACAGCCGTCGTCACATAGAACGCCAGGCCATTGAGCCAGCTAACCGTAAACCAGTTGAAGACATGGAGGGCATCTTCGGGCTTAGTGACGGTGAACAGCGAGGTGCCGACCGTACCGAGAGTCGAAGGGAGCTGCGAGACGATGCCCGCGAAGATCAAGAGCGAGATACCGTTGCCGACACCCTGCTCTGTCGCCAGCTCTCCAAGCCACATCATCAGGACCGCACCGACCGTCATGGCCGTGACAGCGACAACCCACTGCCAGATATCCATCTCGTTGAGTACGGCCGTACTACCGGCAAGCACTGACTGACGGATGATGAAGATAAAGGCGATTGACTGAAGGATGGCTAGTGGCAATGTGATAATACGAGTCCACTGATTGATCTTGCGGCGACCGGTCTCACCATCTTTGTGAAGCTCCTCGAGCTTAGGGATGGCCTTCGTGAGCAGCTGCGTGATCACACTGGCGGTGATGTATGGACTTAGTCCGACGAGCACGATACTGAGACTGGCGAGAGCGCCACCGCTCATGAGGTTCAGGAAACCACCAAGTTGCGTCGTACCGAGGGCATTGTCAATGATAGTCTTGAGCTGTGTCGGCTCAGCGAGCGGTATCGGGACATGTGACAAAAACCGATAGACGATGATGATCGCGAGAATCGTCAGAAGACGTTTTTGCATATCGCGATTACGAAGTGACGCGAGGATAGTTTTCCAATTCATAATTAGAATCTATTGTAACAGCAAGCACGAATAATTTATAGGCTTCAAACAAAGCAATACGCCCGCCCCCGAAGGAGCAAGCGTACTGCTACTCAACTACGGTGACGGGCAGGATTAGGAGGAAGTGACTCTCGACACGATCTCTCGAAGCGCTTGCTCCACGTCGCGGCCTTTCTTTGCGTCCTCATCACGTCGATCATTCGAGATGCTAACCTCGCGACGCAACGACTCGACGAGCTCCAGCGCGAGCGACGGGATGACACAAGATGGCTTGTACGTGTTGCGCAAACGCATCGTCACCAAGCACTCCGAGAAATAGGCCAGCAATTCTTCGTCTGTCGTGAAGACGTAGGCGACCCCCACGGAATCTACTACTAGCCACTCACCCGACATTGCGAGGTAGATCGTGACCGAGAAATTGTCAGATGCCCGAAAGAGACCGGGGCTTTGAGCCCAATCGGCAACCCTCCAGACGCGTCGCGCTGCAGGGTGTGCAGCGAGTGTCTCACGAGCTGCGTTAACAGCGCTATTTGCAACACGACCTTGATCAGCGAGCGCTTGATGTCCACGCATCCTGTCAAGATGAGGTCGCAACTTTTTCATGGCCGCAAGGAACATCTTCCTGTCTAGGCCATGCTTTGCGGCCTCTGTTGCATTCGGCCTCACCCCATCGACAAGCATACGCGCAAGAAGTGAGCTGGTGGTTGAACTGCGCCTGGGCGTACCCATAACGGATCACTCTCCTAGTTGTGAAATATTCCGCAGGAGCGTACTCCCTCTGGAAGGCGCCTGACTGGCGCTAGTAAAAGCATATCCTACCCCTCAAAATATGCAAGCATAACAAAAATCCGCCACGAGATGTGGCGAATTTTGATGATTCGAGTCGCAGTGACGCGCTACGCGTCTTTGTGCTTCTGCTCTTCTTTCTTCCTTCGTCCTTCAACTTTCTTTTCCTTAGTACTAGCAGGAAGTGTCGGTACCGGCACAGCCTCAAATGATCCACCGGCTTTTTTCAGCGCGGCCTGGACATTGGCACTGGCGGCTTGGACTTTCACTGTGGATTTGCCGGTGTATTCACCGCGCAAGATGACTTTGACGACATGATATGGAGTCGTGATCAGACCAGCGTCGAAAAGTACGGCGTTGTCGATGACAGCGCTCTTCACACTGTTGAGCTGATCGAGGTAGACAACCTGAGCCTTGACGTGTGTGCTCTTAAAGCCACGAGCTTTCGGGATGCGCTGCATCAGCACACCCTGGCCGCCCATGAAACCATGCGCGTGCTTCTTGCCTGTGCGAGAGCCCTGACCTTTGGTACCACGACCGGCGGTTTTACCCTGACCGGCTGCGATACCGCGGCCGACACGTTTGCGGTCTTTGCTAGAATCGATCTGGAGTTCGTTGTATTTCATAATTGTTCCTTCGGAGCAAATAGTACGTAGTTTATAGTTGTGTCTTACAGCGATTCGCCATATTCCATATTCTATATTCTATATTCTACTCGTTACCTTCTCCTTTCTTCTCGTCTGCGTCTTTTACAGAGGTAGTTTTCACTTCATCAGACTTTGCAGCTTTCTTTGGCTTGCCCTGCTGGCTCAACCACTGGTCACGCGGGACGAGGCTACGAAGCGCTTCGATGGTTGCATAGGCGATGTTGACCTTGTTGCTACTGCCGAGTGATTTGCTGAGGAGGTCGCTGATACCCGAGACACCGATAATGTTTCGGACGACACCGCCGGCGATGACACCGGTACCAGATGAAGCTGGCTTGAGCAGCACACGAGCACCGCTCAGTTTGATCTCAACATCGTGAGGGATCGTACCGTTTTTGATCGGGACGTGGATAAGGTGCTTTTTGGCAACGTCGGTCGCTTTTTGGACGGCGACCTGGACATCTGCGCCCTTGCTGACACCGACACCAACTTTACCTTTTTTGTCACCGACGACGACGAGAGCTTTGAAGCGGAAGCGGCGGCCACCTTTGACCACACGTGCCACGCGGTCGATACCGATCACGATCTCTTCAAACTGCTTCTCTTCGCGTGGGGCGTTACTGGTGCGGTCATTGCGACGTCCGCCACCACCGCGGCGATCTTGACCACCACCCTGGCGTCCACCGGGACGGTTGTTTTGTGGGGCATTTGTAGGTTCGGCCATGACTAAAACTCCAATCCTTCGTTACGCGCTGCGTCAGCTAGTGCTTTGAGGCGACCAGCGTAGCGACGACCATTGCGGTCAAATACAGCGGCGGTAATGTTCTTCTTCTTGGCGCTTTTTGCGATCTCAGAGCCGATCGCAGCAGCTTTTTCGCTCATCGTACCTTTGAGAGACTTCTTGCCGACTGTAGTTGCGGCAGCAAGTGTCACACCGGCGACGTCGTCGATCAGCTGAGCTGAGATGTGCAGGTTGCTCACCGTCACTGTCAAGCGAGGTCGCACAGCAGTACCTGAAACTTTCGCGCGGACGCGATCTTTGCGCAGGCTACGGCTGAGTAATTTTTTGGCTAAATGTTTCATATACTATTTACCCGTCTTTCCCGCTTTGCGGCGAATCGTTTCATCTGCGTACTTGATACCCTTGCCCTTGTATGGCTCAGGTTTCTTGAGGCTGCGGATCTCAGCAGCGGCTTGACCAACGCTTTGTTTGTCGATGCCACTGACCGTAATCTCCATCTTGTTGGTAGTGATCTGAACACCGGCAGGTGCTTTGTATTTGACCGGATGACTAAAGCCAAGGCTCATCTCCAGGTCGGCACCTGCCATGTTGACACGAAAACCGACACCGTTGACTTCGAGTTTTTTCTCAAAACCTTTGGTCACGCCTGTCACCATATTGTTAATAAGTGCGCGCATCAGACCGTGCTGAGAACGAGCTGGTTTGCTGTCATCGCGGCGCGTGACAGTCAGTGTTCCATCCTCGACTTTGACGGTGACATCTGGCGTGATGAACTGTGTCAGTGTGCCTTTGGGGCCCACAACAGTGACATTGCCAGAGTCGACCGTGATTGTCACACCGGACGGAATCTGGATTGGTAGTTTTCCGATTCGACTCATAACTTATCCTTTCTTTAATATACCGTACAAATTAACTCACCACCGAGGCCGCTTTTGCGGGCTTCGCGGTCGGTCAGGATGCCTTTGCTCGTGCTGACCAGGAGAACGCCGCGACCGCTTTTGACGCGGGGGATTTCTTTGGCAGCTGCATAGACTCGGCGACCTGGCGTACTGACACGCTGGATCTCGTTGATGCGGGGGCTGGTACCTGGCTCACTGATGGTGATGACCAGAGTGTCGCGTGGAGTACCTTTTTCGACAGTGACGGCACTGAGGTACTGAGCTTTTTTGAGCTCGTTTGCGACACTTAACTTCACTTTGCTACTTGGCAGACGAATCTCGGTCTTGCCGGCAGCGATTGCGTTGCGCAGACGGGTCAGCATGTCTGCTATTGGGTCGGTTGAAAGTAATGCCATATTACCAACTCGCTTTCGTTACACCAGGGATCTCTCCCTTGCTTGCTCTTTCACGGAACTCGATACGGCTGAGGCCAAAACGGCGCATGTAGGCGTGTGGGCGGCCGGTCGTGCTACAGCGGTTTTTCCAGCGAGTGACACTGGCGTTACGCGGCAAGATCTGAAGACCTTCGGTGTCTCCGGCAGCTTTGAGCTCGGCGCGTTTGGCGGCGTATTGTTGGATCATTTTCTGACGCTTGAGGTCGCGTGCAATCATAGATTTCTTCGCCATTACTTCGCTCCTTTCTCGGTAGTCTTTTCAAATGGCATGCCGAATTTTTCGAGTAGCGCACGACTGTTTGCGGCGTTACTTGGTTTGATAACAAAGGTGATCTGGAGGCCGTGCAACGTCTGGGTGTCTTCGAAACTAAGCTCTGGGAAGATTGATTGCTCAACCAAACCGAGGTTGTAGTTGCCTTTTTTGTCAAAGCCCTTCGCGCCGACGCCGTGGAAATCACGGACACGAGGCAGAGCGATGTTGACCAAGCGGTCGAGGAACTCATACATGTGCGTACCGCGAAGTGTCACGCTGACGCCGACACGGTTGAGCCCAGCTCGGACTTTGAAGGTAGCGATCGATTTCTTCGCCATACGATCAACTGGCTGTTGGCCGGTGATCTTGCGAAGAGTCGTCACGACCATCTCGTGATGGCGTTTGTCATCTTTGTGCTTGCCGATACCGACGCTGACGACGATCTTTTCCAGCTTTGGTACCTGGCTGACGTTTACGAGCTCGAGCTCGGTTTGCAATTCCTTGACGTATTTCTCTTTGTAGAGTGCTTTGAGACGAGGAAGTGCGGGTGACGTTGCTTTCGATTTGGTAGCCATATTACGCCTCCTTTCCTGTCTTCTTAGCGATACGGACTTTTGTGCCTGATTTGTCGGTCTTGTAAGTGACGCGGCTAGTGACGGTCTTCTTGTCATCAATGACGAGAGCGACTTTACCTGCTGCAAGCCCGACGTGGATTTCTTTGGTCGTGCCACGTGGGTTCACCTGGCTTGGCTTCACTTTGCGCTTGACGACACCGATACCATCGACGAAGACTTCTTGGTCTTTGGCACTAGTGCGGACGACGAGGCCAGTTTTGCCTTTGTGCGCTCCGGCGATAACTTTTACGGTGTCACCTTTGTGGATCCGCAGTTTACCCTTGTTTGCTACGTGTTGTTTGCTTCTCATCTTATAGTACCTCCGGCGCAAGGCTGATAATCTTCATGTAGCCCATGTCGCGAAGTTCGCGAGGGACTGGCCCGAAGACACGAGTTGCTCGTGGGTTTTTGTCATCAGCGATGATGACGGCGGCATTTTCGTCGAAACAAATCGTGCTACCATCTTTGCGCTTGATCTTGTTGGTCGTGCGAACGACGACGGCTTTGACGACGCTTTTGCGTTTGACGGTACCCGTTGGGCTCGCCTCTTTCACACTCGCGACGATGATGTCACCGACATGTGCATATCGGCGGCGTGTGCCACCGAGAACACGGATGCAGAGCAGGCTCTTGGCACCACTGTTGTCAGCGACTTTCAGCCGAGATTCTTGTTGAATCATGCTGACACCTCTTTCTCTGTAGCAACAGCTTTCTTTGCTACAACTTCTTCTTCGTCTTTCAGTTCGACGAGACCATGGCCTGATTCGACAATTCGCTCAAGCTTCCATGTCTTGGTCTTGCTGTATGGTCGTGACTCACTGACTTCGACACGGTCACCGATATGAGCTTCGTTCTTCTCATCATGTGCGGTGTATTTGCGGCTGACGGTATACTGCTTGCCGTAAATTGGGTGCGTCTGCCGAGATGTCACCGTGATGACAATTGTCTTGTCCTGGACATCAGAGGTCACAATACCAGTAATTTTCTTAGGCATTTTTTGACTCCTTTCCTTTACGTTCAGCATTGATAGCGGTCAGTGTGCGGGCTATGTCACGGCGTGTCGTGCGGACAACACCGGAGTTCGGCAATTCGTTGGCGGCGAGGCTGCGTTTGTGGTCGTTTAGATCCTGGCGCAATCCAGCGAGCTTTGTCTGCAACTCAGCCTGAGTGCTGACGACAACGGCTTCTTTTTTCTTCACAGCCATGATTAGAACTCCTCTCGAGCGACAAAGCGCGTTTTGACTGGCAATTTGTGGCTCGCAAGACGAAGTGCTTCGCGGGCAGTAGCCTCGTCGACGCCTTTCATCTCAAACAGGACGGTACCGGTCTTCACCTTGGCGACGAAGAACTCAGGGTTACCTTTGCCACTACCCATCTTGACGTCTTGTGGCTTGCGAGTTACAGGGGTGTGAGGGAAGATACGGATCCAGATCTTACCACCACGCTTGATATAGCGGGTCATCGCCTGGCGAGCAGACTCGATCTGGCGCGAAGTAATGCGTTCGTTGGTCAGGCTCTGCAACCCATAGTCGCCGAAAGCGACGTAGTTACAAGCCGTGGCAACGCCGCCGTTCTTGCCTTTGCGTACCTTGCGGTACTTAGTTTTCTTTGGCAGTAACATTAGCGGTCACTCCTTTCGCCCTTGTAGATCCAAACCTTCACGCCGATGATACCAGCACCCGGCTGCATAGCGCGGGCACAGTGGTAGTCGACGTCAGCGCGCAATGTGTGTAGTGGGACTGAGCCCAGGATAATCTTTTCGCGGCGGCTCATCTCAGCACCGTTCAAACGACCGGCGACCTCGATACGAATACCTTTGGCACCAGCGTTCATCGTGTTTTGTGCCGACATCTTGGTGGCGCGGCGGAAATTGATACGGCGCTCCAGCTGACGAGCGATGTTCTCGGCAACGATCTTGGCAGCCAGCTCAGGGCGCTTGACTTCTTCGATGTTGACACGAACCGTCGTCTGCATGATCTTTTCGATCTCGTTTTTGAGCTCAGCGACACCAGCACCACCACGGCCGATGACAACACCAGCTTTGGCAGTGTGGATCGTGACGGTTGTCATGTTGGCACTTCGCTCGATGTCGATCGCGTTGATGACAGCACGAGTCTCAAATTTCTTTTCGATGGCTTTGCGGACTTTGATGTCTTGTAGCAGCCAGGTAGCGAAATCGCGTTTGCCAGTAAACCATTTACTACGCCAGTTCTTGCTGACCTGGAGTCGCATCGAAATAGGATTAACTTTCTGTCCCATTACTTGGTCTCCTTCTCAGCAGCCTTTTTCGGTGCTGACTTAATCTTCTTCTCACCACTCACTACGACAGTGATATGGCTTGATTTCTTCTGGTATGGTTTGGCGCGACCCATCGCACCGGCGCGGAAGCGCTTGAGGCGCGTACCGGCAGTAACCGTGATGGCGTGGATGGTCAGGCTTTTTTCGTCGATACCGTCGTTGTTGAGCGCGTTTGCTTTGGCGCTGGCGACAACTTTCGCGACGGCTTTCGCAGCACGGCGAGGTGTGTGTTCGAGGATGACGAGCGCATCAGCGACCGTACGGCCACGAACCAGGCTTGCCACTTCACCAGCTTTACGAGGTGTCTGGTCGACACCGCGAGCGACAGCGGTAGTAGTCAGGATATCAGCCATTATTTCTTCTCCTTACCACCGTGCTTACGGAACTTGCGGGTTGGGCTAAACTCACCGAGTTTGTGACCAACCATGTTTTCACTGACATATACCGGCACGTGGACGCGACCGTTGTGAACAGCGATCGTGCGACCAACCATCTCTGGCGTAATCGTGCTAGCGCGAGCCCATGTCTTGATGACAGCTCGGTCGTCCGGTCCAAGAGCGGCAACTTTTTTCGCCAGCTTGAAGTCGACGAATGGACCTTTTTTGAGTGATCTACTCATATCCTACCTCTTCCTCTTCGCGTCATGGCGAGTCTTAACGATATCTTTGTCGGTTGATTTGCGGCGGCGGGTACGGTAGCCAAGTGTCAGCTGACCCCATGGCGTGCGTGGTGCTTTACCAGTACCGTGACGTCCACCGTCACCACCACCGTGAGGGTGATCAACGGCGTTTTGCACGACACCACGTACCGTTGGGCGGATACCCATGCGGCGTTTGCGGCCTGCAGAACCGATCTTGACGTTCTGGTGCTGTTCGTTGCCGACGACACCGAGACTAGCCATACATTCGAGGCGGAAACGACGGACTTCACCAGATGGCATGCGGACCTGGGCGTATTCGCCCTCTTTGGCCATTAGCTGAGCCTTCGTACCAGCGGCGCGGACCATTTGGCCTCCTTTGCCTGGCTGGATTTCGATCGCGTAGATCTGTGCACCGACCGGGATGTTTGCGAGTGGCAAGCGGTTGCCGTTTTCGACAGCGACCGTCGCGCCACTTTCGATCGTCGTACCGACTTTCATGTCACGAGCGGCCAGGATGTAGTGGTACAGGCCGTGCTGGTCGCGAATACGAGCGATGCGGGCACTACGGTTTGGGTCATACTCGATGTGCTCGACGACCGCGCTGATGCCAGCTGCAAGCTGGTGGTTCATCAGGCGATACATCTGCTTGACACCGCCACCTTTGTGACGAGTCGTGATGCGGCCTTGGTTGTTGCGGCCAGCAGTAATCTTCTTGATCTTAACCAAACTTTTAAGTGGTTTTTTCGTCGTGATGTCAGAGAAGTCCTGGCTGGTCATGCCACGACGACCGTTGGTCGTCGGGTTGTATGCTTTAATAGCCATTATGCAGCACCCCTTTCTATGCTGTTGCGTACGGATTGCTCTCGCCGATACGCTAACTCAAGTAGTGCATCTCGTTCTTCAGATGTTAAATGTGGAGTACTTGCTTCATCTGCAATTTTTGCAGCAATTTGCATAATCATAACCTCATCATTAAATGCCCATAGCAAGCTAGTCCACTCACGTGACATAATCCTTGTGATATTCTCTGCGAGAAGAGCCTGTCGGTCCGAATGACGTTGTTCAAGTATGGCAATTTCAGACATTATTTCTTCTCCTCTTCTTCTTTGAAAAGCTCAATCGAGCCTTCTTTCAGCGTGACATAGGCTTTCTTGCTGTCTGAACGAGCGGCCAGTCCAGGGTTGGCGCGTTTGCCGCGAGAAGCACGGACAACCTTGCCGTTTTGGACAACTGAGCGAACATCTTTAACCTTGACGCCAGGATACTGAGCTTCAACTGCGGTGATGATAGCAGCTTTGTTCGCAACCATCGGTACAGTGAAGACATAGGTGCCTTTGAGGCTCTCGGCGTAGGCTTTCTCAGTCATGCGGGGGATAAGAGTTATCATTTGCTCGTCTCCTTTGCAGTTGTGGCGCGAACCTTAGGCGCTGGGGCTTCGGCCTTGGCGGCAGGAGCGAGCCAGGATTCGACAGATTTGAGAGCGGCTGGTGTCATGACGATGATATCGGCGTTTAGGATGTGGTACACACTGAGGTAGACACCGCGGATCAGCTCAACGCTGGCGATGTTTTTGGTTGCGCGGAGCATCTCGGGTGATTTCTCGTCGACGACGAGGAGCACGCGGCGCTTGTTAGCGAGTTTTTGCTTCGCGAGGAAATCCGCGATCTCGCGGGTCTTGCCAGTCGTACTGATGTCGGTAATGACAATCTTCTTGGCTTTGTTCGCCAGGCTCAGAGCTTGGCGAAGCGCGACACGCTTGCTACCGGTTGCAATCTTCTTAGTGAAGTTTTCGTGACCAGTTGGACCGAAGACGATACCACCGCCACGCCAGATCGGGTTGCGCGAGCTACCGAAACGAGCGCGTCCGGTACCTTTTTGCTTCCATGGTTTCTTACCACCGCCGCGGACATCGCCGCGTTCTTTGGTCTTGGCGTGCGCGTTGCGGCTACCGGCGAGGTAGCTATCGTAGGCGAGCTTGAGCAGCTCGTGGTTGGTGACGTCGACATCGAAGATGCCTTTGTCCAGTTTCGGAGATGTTGATTCGGCCATTAGATGGTACCTCCTATAGTGACGATACCTTTGCGTGGACCAGGGACGGCGCCTTTGACGCCGATCAGGTTGTCCGCCAGGTCGATGTAGGCAACGACGAGGTTTTTGACCGTGACTTGCTCGTGGCCCATTTGGCCTGCCATCGTCTTGCCTTTAAAGATTTTTTGTGGGTACATGCTGCCGATACTTCCGACTTTGCGTGTGTCACCCTTGCCACCATGCGTCTTGCGCTGGCGGTTATAGTTGTGTCGTTTGATAGTACCAGCGAAGCCTTTACCCTTGCTGGTGCCTGTCACATCGACGGTGTCGCCGAGACTAAAAACAGTGACGTCAAATGCGTCACCGATCTTGATCTCAGCAGGAAGCTCTGACACGCGAACTTCTTGGAGTACTTTTGGAGTAACTCCAGCTTTCTTTGCGTGTCCCGCTTCGGCCTTGCTCAGGTTCTTACCCTGTCCATACCCGATTTGCACAGCAGTGTAGCCGTCGGAATCGACGGTCTTCACCTGAGTCACTGTGCAGGGGCCGGCTTGGATAAGCGTCACAGGAATTGCTGCGCCATCCTCACCGAGGATCTGGGTCATACCAATTTTGGTACCGAGGAGAGTTTTCATAGAACTCTTGTCCCTTTCCACTTAAAATTCTTGGTGGCTAGCAGTATCTTTTTAGAGAAAGACTTACTAATTCACCAAGAAATGTTTACTATTTCTTAAAAGTTACCAAATAATCGTACCACAGATCGACCTCTGGCGTCAAGGATATTGTATCGTATGCATCACGCTGGCGTCGCCTGGGCACTAGTGATCGACTCTTGCAGCTTCGAAATGGTCGCCTGTATATCTGTTGCAATGGTTCGGAAGTCCTCATACGCTTTGTTCAGCTCCGTCTCGGCTGATTTGAACCCAGTATTATCACGCGTCACCAGCGATGACTGCATCTTGTCCCAAGCCGACTTGAGCACTTCTGCTCGTGCGACCAGCGTGGCGTGAGATGCCGAGAGCATATCCGGGGCCGTCAAGCCATGAAGCCCGTCCACCGCCGTCGCCCACTCCTCAGCATAATGACTCGCGATGGCATACTGGCCATCAGTCGGCTGCGCAAGCGCAGGAGCAAGGATCGTATCAAGCTGTTCAAGATAGAGTGCGTATGATCGCATGGTCTCGACATACCCACGCAACTGCTGGTAGCGCGCGGCTGTTTGGAGGCAATCGTCCCGAGCCGTCTTCGCTGGTCCATACCAACTCACCACATCAAGCCCCGCTACCTTACAGTCCGTGACTGCACCGAGCGATGTGAGCAAACTAGCCGTGACATCTGAAGACTTTTGATCACCAGAGAGGATATTTTTGTCTACTGCAGCGATCGAGTTACGCATCACGACCGCTTGATGCTCATAGTCACGCTTGACACTGTCGGCAGCGACGATGACGATGACGACGAGCAGTAGCAATATGATCAATCCAACGATAACGACTCGAGGCGAAAGATGAAGCCCGGGCCGCCATCGCTTCGTCGCCGACTGAGAGAATATCCGTCGCCGCTTCGACTCTTGCTGGACTTCCGACGTAGCGACCGGTGCTACGACCTCTTCCTGCGAGACCTTTGTCCGCTTACCACGGCGGCTGACGAATTCTTCTGCCATGGCTAGCTCCGAATCCCCAGCGTTGGGCTATACATTTCACTTGATAGCGGCCAGGCATTCAGCGTACAGCCCTGCAGGCTCATGGATTGTTGTTGCATGATCGGTGCGGCTTGCCCAGCGGCACTACACGTGCGATGTCCGTGACCGAGCCAATGCCCCGTCTCGTGGTTGATCACCATTTGCCGATAGCTAGCGAGATCACCGCCGCCGCCCATCCATGCCGGCGTCGCGTCCTGCCAGCGATCTTGGTTGATGATGACTGCGCGTCCGACATTGCAGCTGTAAGTCGTGTCGCATCCCGTACTTGAAAATGTCGTCATCTGCGACGCTTCACTCAAAAATACCGTGAATTGCCCACCAGTCTCTACCTCTCTGAAGGCGACACCAAGTCGAGCCCATCCACGGCCGTCAGCATATGTCGCGGCAACGACCGATCTAAAACCGTCGATATCGGCCGATATTGTTCCGCGCGTCGAAATACTATAGGTCACTTCCCGAGGTGCAGTATTTACCGGTGGGTTGAGCCAGTCAGGCGTCGCGAGCTTCGGCATCGTCGCTCCCGATATGATATCGACTGATGGAGAAAGTCTCGGGGCGATACACCAGCCGGATGTCGTCATATCACAGGCCTGTCCGCCTTCGCTCGTCGCTTGGACATATGTACCCAAAGAACCCATAGCGATGATCAGCCCAACAGTGAGTCCTATGCCACGACGGAGATACTTCATATAGCTATTTTACCCTTCGTGCCATAAAAATGATATGCTAATGACTATGAGATGGCTCGAGAGACATCACTATAAACACACACTGTTGGTTGTTTTGACGATAGCCATCGTCGGTGGCGCGCTATCAGCATTCTTAGCACTACGTCCTGATGATGCCGCCGCGCCGACAGTCCCTCTGGCTAAGACCGATAACCCTCAGCCACCAGAACCAGCCAAGATCACGCTTGAACTCCCTGGTGTGGCGGCTCTCACCGCACTCAGTCAGGACTATGATGACCCGTCGAGTCTCTGGGTTGTCGTTAGCAAGGATCATCCGCTATCGCGTAGTGACTATCGACCTCATGATCTTGCCATCCCACCGTCCAGCGTAACGACCAATGCTGCCAAATCTTCCGACGAACAGTCACTACGAGAGACGATCTTCGAGCCGACAGTATCTCTCTTTGCTGCTGCCAAGTCCGCGGGATACGACCTCATGATCGCCAGCGGATTTCGCTCGTATGAGCTGCAGACAATGTATTTTGACAATTATTCTCGCACAAGCGGCGAAGAAGCGGCCAACAAATACTCAGCCCGTCCTGGTCAGAGCGAACACCAGACCGGAATAGCGTTTGATATCAGCCTGACCTCACGCGAATGCTACCTCGAGACATGCTTTGGCGACACGGCAGCCGGGCAATGGCTGGCCAAGCATGCTCATGACTACGGTTTTACTCTCCGCTACCCTGCTGACAAGACCGAGATCACGAAATATCAGTACGAACCATGGCATTTTCGATACGTCGGTGTCGAGCTTGCAAAAGCCCTTCGTGACAGTGGCCTCACTCTCGACGAAGCTTACCCGTACCTGCAGTCAACGCTCAAACAGCTTCGCGATCAAAAACGCATCTAGTCTAGGGTACAAAAGTAACCGACGCCTGCGAACCAAGTGTCTTCGTCAGAAATTCCTGACGTGACTTCGAGGTCTCGTTCGGAAACATCGCGGTAATTTCGTTGCTAGCATCACCGAGCGGCTGCAATTTCAGATTGGTACGCCCCGATAGCCGCTCCGCAGCACGATCCGCTACCGTCCAATCATAGCTCATAAACGTCGGACGAGCCTCTAGCTTTGAGATCGTTATACCACTGTCTTGTTTGGTAACGGTAAATTTCGCAATAACCCCCGTGAGCTCGTTGACCTGAAGCTGTGATGATAGCATGTTTCCCAGTGAGTACCAGACGATCGTGGCAGGTTTTTGATCGCGCGGGATTGTGTCGACCGCCTGCACGACATGCGGGCCTGTCCCGATCACGACGTCGGCACCAAGTTCGGCAAATAACCGCGCTGCTTCTTTCTGATCATCGTTGACGACGGTAGAGTCCTCGGTCCCCCAGTGAGCCGACACGACGACGAGATCGGCATTTTTGCGCGCCTCCGTCAGCTGCTCTCGTACCGCCGCTTCATCATGGTACGATGGCACGGCATAATCATTGGGCACCGCTGCATTGCTAAAGTCTCGGTAGGCTAGAAATGCCACTTTTATATCATTTTTTGTAAAATACGATACATTTTTGCTATCGACGAGCGTCCGATATGCCCCTGCGATCGCCAGCGGCTTCTCGGCCTGCCAATTCGTCAGCGTGACATCGATACCTGCCGCGCCTTTGTCATACATGTGATTGGTCGCGAGGTTGATCATGTTGCAGCCGACTTTTGATAGATCCCTTGGGAATTCTTGGGGTGCGTTAAACGAAGGATAGCCGCTGATCACCAGGACGTTGCCCGCAGCGGGTGTCTCGGGGTTGCAGAAGACGACGTCGGCATCGCTATAGAGTGGCTTGATTGCCGTGAAATATTTCGTGAAATCATAGTTGCTTCCGGACTTAGCCTGAGTCACCACGCTATCATGGGCCAGCATATCGCCCATCGCTGCAAATTCGAGCGTCGGCACGACTGGCACGACAATTGCCACTGGAGGCTGTGGCTTAGGTGTACGGTCGATCACCGCAGTGAGGACAAATACCGTGCCGAAATATCCGACCGCAAGTGCGATCAACGACGAGACGCCTCCGATCACCATCGATTTTGTATTCCCACGCATGCTCCTAGTGTAACGCCTATGCTATGATAAATAAATATGAGACGGGATAGAAAGACAGATCTTAGCGTGCCCAAACCACGACCCACGACGTCTTGGGGCTGGCTCTTCATGATCACTCTCGCTCTCGCAACATTCGGATGGTATGTGATTTACGCGGCTAGGGGCGTCGAACTCGAATACAATGCTATCGATACCATGGCGACCAAGACAACGACCTACGAGACCACTAGAATAGCCCTTCCGCAGAATGATTCCCCTCTCTATATTCCTGATCTGGCGCTCTTCAGCCTCAATAACCCCTGGATGTATGTCTCGCGCACCGCACCGCTTCCAGAGACTTATCAGCCAACCGATCTCGTCGACGTCACGCTTCCTCGTACCGCTAGTGATCAGCCGATAAAGCTTCAGTCGCGGACCAACGCCAAGTTAACGGAGCTTTTCGCCGCTGCTGAGCAAGATGGCCGCTCGCTCATGGTCGCGAGCGCCTATCGTTCGATCGAAGACCAGCAAAAATTGTACGACGATTTTGTAGAAAAACGCGGCGAGACTGCCGCTCGACAATACGTCGCGCTTCCTGGCACCAGTGAGCATCACTCTGGACTCGCTGTCGATATCGATGATGCATCCAATGCCTGCCGCCAGGATAGCGACAAATGCGAGCTTAGCTATCAAAGTATCGCCTGGATCGCCGAACACGCTCCCGAGTACGGCTTCATCGTCCGGTTCCCGGAGACCAAGCAACCAGTTACCGGCACCGCCTACGAACCATGGCATCTGCGCTACGTCGGAGTCGTCCTGGCTCGGCAACTTACCGACTCAGGCCTTGCATTTGATGAATTCATCGATCAAGTAGCTCCCGGTCGAAACAACCGCGAGCAAGAGTAAGCGGCGACGCGTTTAGAGTACAATTCCAGCCGGCAAAAAGTACGTCATGATCGTGACGATGATGAGCAGTGCGTACTCGATCTTGCGATCGACCTGGAAGTGGTCGTGACTAGCGAATAGTAATCCCATGACAAGTCCAAGCGGGAACCCGCCGACAAAGACATTGCCGATATAGATCGGTGAGGCGAATTTGATCCAGAGCGAACCAAGGATGATATAGAGAACTATTTTGAGAAAATACGTCGAGTCTCGTTCGAGAGGTTGCTTTGCGGTGCGTTTTTGTTTTTTAGCCATAATCAGTTTAGTATATGACACTACGTCCATTACCGCAACGATAAAGCGCTCCCCGTAAGGAGCGCTCGTTATCTTGTACGAGAGACTAATTCTTCTTCGCGTCAGTGTCTGAAAAGTGCTTCTTCGCCGTATCAGCAACCGTACCAGCTGTTGATTTGGCGTCATCAGCGACGCGAGCAGCACGTTCTTTGGCGTCGGCAGCAAGTTCGCTCCATTCTTTGCCGGCACGAGCGGCAGCGGCCTTGACCTCGTCGACACTCTCATGAGCGACGTCTTTTGCCTGGTCGGCTTTTTTGGCAGCATGTTTCTTGGCTTCGTCAGCCTTTTTCTTCAAGTCTTCGCGGGTTTCTTTGCCGCTTTTGGGAGCAAAGAGCAGTCCAGCGATCGCGCCAGCGGCTGCGCCAAGTAGTGCTGCACCAAATGCTTTTCCTTTTGCCATGATGATTTCCTCCTGTTATATATACTTCATATATAAGTATACACTAGGGATACGGAAGAGTTTAGCTTGCACTATGAGGCTACCTTGCCTACGCGGCATTACACTCTGGGTAGCACATAGCGGCAAGCGCTCAATCCTAAGCCTTCTTAAAATCATCACCGTCTGGGAAGATGGTGATGATGATATGTCTTGTTGACGTAAGGTGATAACTACATGCGAATTTCTGCGTCACATCCAGCTGGTAAGCTGAGGTTTTGCAGGCTGTCGATCGTCTTTGGGGTCGCACCGATGATGTCGATCAGACGTTTGTGGACGCGCATTTCGAACGCTTCACCGCCCTTTTTATAGACATGTGGGGATTTGACGACAGTAAATGTGCTCCGACGAGTTGGTAGCGGGACTGGTCCTGCGATGCTCGCACCGGTACGGATAGCCGTGTCGATGATTTGTTTTGCTGACTGGTCGATCACTTTGTGATCGTAGGCTTTGAGACGGATACGAATCCGTGGTGCTTCTGGTTTGGCGTCTGCCATGTTCTGCTCCTTTCAGGTCGCAGGAGTAGCAGGTAGTATGTAGCATGTAGTATGGAAAAACTATCAGGCCACAAGACAACCGCTACTCGTTACTCCGTAACCTCGACTCGAATCGGTGTTGTTCGCGTCTGGCCGAGTTCTCGGAGTGATTAGTAATTCATAGGCTATTATATCAGCGTCGGTCACTGCTGTACAGTTGATTATTTCATAGATTCGTGACATAATGTTGTATGGAACAGTGTCGTTTCGAGAAGAGGGACTTTCATGAAACAGTGGACCAAGGGCGCCATCCTTTACAGGCTGGCTCTCAAGATTAGGAGGCTTCAGCCGGATGATCTGTCTATCGTCGTCGGTATTGGGGAGAAGGGCCAAATTCTCGCTGCTGAGGAGATCAAGGATCTTGAGGAGTATCTCAAGAAAAATCTGAGAGTTCCTCGGGGTTTCTGTCTCACGGTGGCATACGACAGCTATTTCGATCGAGTCACTGTACAGCTCCGACTCTGCGAAGAATGACGAGCTTGCCATACTTACCCCGCCCCCTAGAGTTGACCGCGCACCCCGCCTGGTTCTCTGGGATCAGGCGGGGTTTCGCAATTCTTGCCATCTTCCATTTACTATCTTCTATATTCGACATTCTATAGCCCCCTCATCCCTCTTCCTTCTTCCCTCTTCTTTCTAGCAATGCTATACTGCATACCATAAGCATCTAATCAAGGATACTACTCATATGGCAACCGCCAAGAAAAAACCAACCAAAAAAGCCCCAGCGAAGAAATCAACCGTCAAAGCCGCACCAGCGAAGCGAACTGCACCACGTGTTACATCCGCCGCTGCAGTTTCACGCAGCGACCGATCATTTATGGAGGCACGATTTACCGAGCAAACACTTTACTGGCTCGTCATCGGTGTCGCTGTCGTCGCACTAGCTGCATGGGTACTCTCTATCCAGGTCCAGATGAACGACATGTACGACAAACTCGACATCGAAAACTCCCTGACGACCGTGCCAGCGGATAAGACTGTGCAATAACCAGCCACTCGACCACATGAAAACGCCCCGTCATCCGGGGCGTTTTCTAAGATCTAAGATCTCAGCTCTAAGAACTGACTACTTAGTGATCTTTGTAACGACACCAGCGCCGACCGTACGGCCACCTTCGCGGATAGCGAAGCGAAGACCATCGTCCATAGCGATAGGTGCGAGTAGCTT
>JBATPJ010000049.1:0-2405 GCA_049291395.1 Saccharimonadales bacterium (SeqCode)
ATTCCGAGTGGCCCTTGTCAGCCGCAGCGATTTGCTGAACCCGCCCCATCACCTCCCCGGTGATGGCCTCCGCATCGGTGCGCATGGCCAAAACGGCCATGGAGCCGACCGAGTCCGCGTCGGCGCGCACCGTGACGAGCCGCGCCCCCTCGGGGGGTAGCGGGCACGTCACGGCGACCTCGATGGCCGCCGTCGTGCTGTCGCCCCCCAAGTGCTGGGGGTCGACATTGCCGAGGCTGCACGCCTCGGCCAGCTCGGGCACCGTCACCTCCAGCCCAAACGAGGGGGTGGCGGCGAGGATGGCAAGCTCGGCCTTGCGGGCCTGCGGCCGAGGGTCGATCGTGGCGAACGTGTAAGCGGACATTTCTGTCCCTCTCTCCTGTCAGATCAAGTACGTTTCGCCCTTCCGGGGCGTTTTCACGTCCCTCATCGGGCGCGAAATGTACTTTCACGGCGGCGTAGGCACTTTGGGCCTAGCTCAAGTAACCGTGTCCGATCAGGTCGGTGGCTTCTAGAATTACCACCAATCCGATCAGACTCTCTGTCAGGAGATGCCTGTTGTCTGTCTGCTAAGAGGTGCCTCCTCTTAGCAAATATTTTCAATGTGCTGCGGTAGTACCGCATTCAGTGTTTGTACGGCTGCGAGCGCGTACAAACACTTCAGCGGGCGCGAGCACCTTCTCACGGGTGTTCGCGCTAGCGTATATATATGAGCGTTGCCGCTCGTGAGGATACAGGCCTTGAGATGCGGTAGTCTCGACATCTGATTTCTCAGGTCAGATAGAGTTAAAACCGCGCCAGGTGCGTTTTCGATGTCTCAATAACATCTACTTCTGCGCCGGCGTACCTTCCCCTCGTTCGTAAACTTGCTGTCGATCAATTTGCCTCTCGATCAACTGTGTACATCATACCAGAATTTGTATTTTATGTCAATTATGTTTTGTTCTGTATTATGATTAACAGGGGTGCATAAGCACGTTGTATTGTCAAAGTATGATTGACAAATGATGAATTCTTTGCTAGTATAGGGTCATGGACGAGCAAACCACCACCGTTACCACCTCTATCATCGCCATTATGCGCAAGGCCGGCCTAACCGAAAGCCAGGCCAGCGGCTATCTTGCGCTCATCGAGCACGGCGCCCTGACCCCGACAGAACTAGCCGACCACACCGGAGAATCCCGCACAAACGCCTACATGATCTGTGAAAAGCTCGAAACCCTCGGCCTCGCCTCAAGAACTGATGCAAAAAAGTCTACATACAAGCCCTCCCACCCCTCAGCGCTCGAAACCCTCGCCGAAAAACGCCGCAAGATAGTCCAACGCGACGAAAAAACCGTCAAAGACGGCCTCAGTGATCTGATCAGTTACTACTACGAACATGCCGAGATGCCCGGCGTACGATACCTAGAGGGCCGTGATGGCCAAGCCAAAGTGTATGACGATATCATCGCCCAAAAACGACCAATGTACCTGATACGCACCCCTAACGAAAAAAAGTTTTTTGGCAAGGAGATTCTCAAAGATTTCATCGCAAAACGCTTGAAAAACCAGATAAACGTTGTTGCTCTTACGCCATTTCTTGAAGACAGCAATACTGACCCCGATCAGGATACGACCCATCTCCTCGATCGACAATTTATGCCCGCCGATAGCTACACTGCCCCTGTCGAGATCGATATATACGGCTCTCACACGAGCTTTATCTCATACGGCGAGGACTTGACGGGGGTTATCATCGACAACCCTCACATTGCCGATGCTATGCGGCAGGTTTTCGATCTTGCAAGGATAGGGGCTCATCATCAGTTCGAATCGCGCCCTGAACTGGTAACTCGCCTCGCACAAGCTCGCCAGCACGTACAACAGGCGTCATCGCCACAGTCGCCCGAAAACGATCAACCAACTCAGCAAACTGATCTTCCGACATCTCCATGAGGTCGATATGGTAGTCGCTAGCCTCTGTTCCTCGGAGCTGTGCACGATACCACTCACCGAGACTCAACAGGCGTGCAACCATAAAATCAGGCGTGTTTGGATCATCGGTCTTACCACCGACATCGAGCCGAACCATCCCGTCACTATCGAGGTCGATCCGGATACACAGACTATCTCGAACGCGCTCTACTGCCTGGAGTGATGGTTGTCGCCCATCGACATGACTAAACAAACATATGCGCGCACCCTTACCCTGTTCGTAGCCAGTCTCGACTGGTGCCCGCTTGCGTTTGGTCATAATAAGTAGCGATGGACTACCAGGTACCGTAGCAAGCTCTAGATTATTTGCCTGCGCCTCAACGGCATCTTCTCTAGTCTGGAGCTGATTCATGATATTCGTAGCTGTCGCGAGGTAACTCTGAGCGGCCATGAGGTCATCCTTGCCATCAGCAATTTCTACAACTCTT
>JBATPJ010000050.1:0-49703 GCA_049291395.1 Saccharimonadales bacterium (SeqCode)
TGAAAAATCCGGAGCTGGATATGAAGTAAATTTTTCTGCCATGTCTTTAGTATACGCTACCAGACTTTTGCATAGTCAAGTCCGAAGACTCGCGCTAGCAGCCATTGTAGCCCGAACATCCCAACCGCCCATGCCGATACAAATAGCATCACCGTCCAGATGACGGCCGGCTCCAGCGGCACATCAGGAAATGATGAGAACGTGATCACAATCGGCGGCAGCAAGGCAGCGATAAATTTGAGGATGAGTTGCATTCGGGCCGAGAGCACGAGCAAGCGCTTCTTTGTGGTGTGCTTTGTGTCCACCACCTTTGGCATGATGAAGTCCGATGATACATGTACCGCCCGGCTCGCAGTTTTCGTGATGACACCGGGTAATTTGAGCAGTAGATAGATCGATAGTGCGACAAAAATGATCGTGATGCCGGCAACAATCGCGATATCGATGACCGACGGAGTGTGATACGGCTGTGCGACGACCGGCACCACCTCACGCTCCATCGGTACAAATATACCGCTACTCAGTAGCGCTGGCATATACAGCACCGCCACCCATAGCCATTCCAGCGCGCAGGCGATATAGCCGATCGCTCCGACTATTTGGATGAGAGTACTTCCATGATGCTTATATTTCATATGTAAATCATATCATCGTACGCCGTCGTACAGTAAGGGGTGGCCTATTTACACCAATTCACTTGCTTATCGTATATCGTTGCGGGCATTGCCCAATCGACGAACAGCTCTCGTTGATAGTACTTTAAGACGGGTGATTTTACGGTTGGATTGTCTGCCCGTGTCACGCAGGCATCTTTGCTTTTTGAGCGTTTGATCCGCTCAAGAACTACATTCACCTGTTGCTGATGTCGTACCATCATGATCCCAATATCTACAGTGATGATACTCGTCAGAAGTAGCAACGGCATCGCAGTCATCATAAGCAGTCCCTGCTTGATATTTCCGATCATGAACAGCCTGTTGACAGTAAAAAGAACACTAACGACTACACATATATATGCAGGGATCAGGATTCGTGTCATCCCAGTTATATCGATCTGCGAGACAGCAAAAACATGAAGGATAAAAAATAGTAAGGCAACGACAGAAAATTTCACACCATCGACCGACTCCCGCCGCTTCGGGATAAGCTTCTTTCGTGCGATGATATACTCTACCAACGCCGCAAAAATCATCATAAGGATTGCAGGGGAAACTGATCGAAAATTATGCGCCATATTACCAAGAAGCGCCACCCCACTAGCCGCCGGAGAGGCAATAAGATTCGCGATAGAGACATAGCTACTGTTGTATCCGTGCGTATATGACGAGACCCCTGGGCCAAATACGTACATCACCAGCATAGCGAGTAGTATCCCCGCTACGGCAAATATCTGCCACGAGCGCAAAATCTTATCAAAATCAATGGTACGCTTGAGAGCTATCCGATTATACAAGACGACAAGACCAGTAGTCATGAGAAACACTACTGGAGTAACATTTGATGAAAAAGCAAACAAAAATCCCACAACAAACATAAGTAGCTTCATGCGTGGCCGTGGGGCTATAGTTGCCCCGCGTAATTGATAGACGAAAGGCAGAAGAAATAGGAGGGAAAAAATTGTCAATAACAAATAATTATGTATGTGCGAGAAGCCACTAATCAGTGACCTGCTATAGTCCGAAAGGAAAACGGCGAGAAAGGACAGGCAGAAAATCAAGGTGTCTTTCACCTCGAACCGAGGGCGTCGATCTAATATCAATCTCGTCATTATTAAAAATATGCCGATAGCGAGGATGACATCCAATGCACGAAAAATCGTATCTATACCGAACCGATATGTATAATCAAAAAAATTAATGACAGACCATGCATACATATCACCGAATCGAGCGCTCCAATGAAAAGCAGCGATGGCATCATGGATGACCGCGGGAGATTGCCCCGCCCCCTGATAGATATCCTCACTACTAACTGATTGCAAGAAATATACGACGATAAAAAATAAAGTTGGTAGTGCAAATAGTGCTGCTGTCGTAGCTGCCGGTAGGGCACTCCGTATCTTCATTACAGTTATTGTAACAGGTCTCTCGGTCAAACTCCATGAGTCTGACAATAGCTACTTGGTGCAAGTCATGCCAACAGAATAGCGACTAAAGACCACAAAAAATGGTCAGGACGAGCCTGACCATTTTACTTGGTCGGGGAGACAGGATTCGAACCTGCGACCCCGCGGTCCCAAACCGCGTGCGCTACCAACTGCGCTACTCCCCGTAGCAACAGAGAAGATTGTAACAGAAATCGCACACGATGGCTAGGGGCGATGTTTACGTGGTGATACAACCCCGCTCACTTGAGAACACAGAGATGGCGGTACTACTTCGCGAATTCAATCGCGCGGGTTTCGCGGATGACGTTGACTTTGATCGTACCCGGATACTGCATGGTACTTTCAATCTTGATGGCGATATCACGGGCTAGTTTGATAGCGCTCAGATCATCGACATTTTGCGGCTTGACGATGACGCGGACTTCACGACCGGCACTGATAGCGTAGGCTTTGTCGATACCTTCGAAACTTGTCGCGACGTTTTCAAGATCGCGCATACGCTCGATGAAGTTCTCGGCACTGATGTTGCGAGCTCCAGGGCGCGCAGCCGAAGCGGCGTCGCAGACACGAACGATAATTGCTTCAGGCGTCGTCGCCTCGATGTCGTCATGGTGAGCTTCGATGGCATGAACGATGTCATCACTCATGCCGTATTTGCGAGCCAGCTCGGCACCGATATGGTGATGCTTGCCTTCGATCTTGTGCGTCACAGCCTTGCCGACGTCGTGAAGCAGTGTCGCTGTCTTGGTGACGCGGACATTGGCACCGATCTCTTCGGCGATCAGCCCGGCCATATGTGCCATCTCTGTCGAGTGTTTGAGCACGTTTTGGCCATAGCTGGTACGGAATTTCAGCTCACCAAGCAGACGAATCATCTCAGTCGGGATGCCGACGACACCAACTTCGCGAGCGGCGTCTTCACCAGCCCGCGTGATCTCTTTGTCGATCTCTTTTTGGGCCTTCTCGACGACTTCTTCGATACGGGCTGGGTGGATACGACCGTCTTTCATCAGCATCTCGAGCGCAGCCCGAGCTACCTGGCGACGAATCGGGTCAAAGCTACTAAGGATAATCATACCCGGGGTATCGTCGACCAATATGTCGACACCAGTGGCACGCTGCAAAGCCTGGATATTGCGACCTTCTTTGCCGATGATGCGGCCTTTCATCTCCTCGTCGGTCAGCTTGACGGCGGTGACGGTACGCTCAGCGGTCACGTCTGAGCTCATGCGCTCCATGGCGCTCACCAGGATCGTCTGGGCTCGCTCTTCGGCGTCTTGCATGGCGTCTTTTTGCAGCTTATCGATGAGTCCGAGCAGGTCTTGTTTGATGTCGCGCTCGGTCATCTGCATCAGCTTGTCTGCAGCGTCTTTTTTGGTCAGCTTGGCAATCTTTTCGAGCTTGTCCTGCTGCTTGGTACGGATCTCACGGATCTCGTTCTTGAGCGACTCCACCTCATCTTCTTGGCGACGTAGTTTCTCGCCGCGCGTGTCGAGCTCTTCGAGCTTGCGGTCAAGATTGGTCTCACGATCAGCCACGCGATTTTCAGCTTTTTTGAGTTCACGACGGTGCTCGTCTTGATCTTTCTTCGCTTCTTCAGCGGCCTTCAGCGCTTCATCTTTGGCCTTCAGCAATATATCACCAGCTTTGTTCTTCGCTTGGTTGATCAGCTTATCAGCCTCAGCCCCAGCACTTACGCCGCGTTTTTGGTTGTAGGCGTATGTTCCGCCAGCACCGACAACAACTCCAATAATTGCGAGGAGTATTTCCATAGTAGATCCTTTCGTTTATCGACGATCTTTTCACAGATTATTCGACATTGCTATCAGGTCTCTAGTCGGTATCAAAAGATGGTCTTGGTTCAGTAAATTTCACAACGCATCGGCATAATACTATACACCGATACTCTCTAAACTATAATGACTCAAGGCAAAATGGTCAAATCGCGACAGCAAACACCATAGTGCGACTATCAAATTGGTTCGTGCTTGCATTAAATGAACCCCCACAAGTGATAAGGTTGAGTCCTTGTTTGCCCGCCTCATATGGTACCATCAGCTTGTTCATATCGAGATCACTCACTTTGACAGTCTCGACTCGGCGTACCACATAGGTAAATTTCTGCCCATCGCCACGTTCGATGATGATCTGCTGATCATTCTTAATATTTTTGAGATGATAGAATACGCCATGAGCCGTCGGACCCGACACGTGCCCGTTTATCACCACCGCACCAGCCTGACCTGGTAGATTACTGCCGTTATACCATGCCGCATCATGAACATTTGCCGGTACACGCATCGTGTTGTTATTGTCGACGCCGACCTGCATCACTCTTGCCGAAACACCGAGTGAAGGAATGCTGATAATTTTCGGCAGATTTGGTGCTACGACATAGCGACTAGTGTCGGCTGGTGGTTTTTCTTCGCTGGGCGGCGACTCACCCGAACTGGACCCATCACTCGCTACATTGTTCTCGATCGCAAGCACTTGTTGCTCGGCTTTTTTAGTCGTCATAAAACTGTATGCACTGACCGATAGACCGGCGCAAAATATCAAGCCAGCCATGGCATAGATCAGGAGCGCGCTTCGTGAACGTTGTGCCCGTGGATAGGTAAAGCCATCTATGATTATCTCATCAATACTACGGTACACCTTCTTGGGTGCGTGGGTATGGTGCGCCACCGGAGATGATGCAACCCGTGAGACAGTTCGATGATGCTGCGAGGGAAGAATATCCATCACTTGTTTTGGCGAACTGATCTTGCTTGGCGCGCTCACTGACAATTTTTCCGTAGGAATGATATCGGCAATCGGACGACCTACTAGCCGCGCACCTCGTTTGTGCACCACAACATGGGGCCTGCGATACTGCGCCGCATACCTTTGGCTCACTATGTCGTGATATAACCGACGGTCCACTGAGGGACTCCTTCCTACTTGTCTCTGTTTGTTTTTACTTTTCTCTCACATTCTATTATAGCAATGCCTCTTATTGAGTCAAGCAAAATGCCCTCTCGAGGATGAGAGGGCATTTTATCATTCTGGCTATCTTAGTGTCGGTGCAATTGGAGCTTGCGTCCAACGACAATCAGCATGAGAGCTGCAAAGCTAGCGGCAATTGCTGTCAATACTGGGTTCGTACGAATAAGTTCAAATCCAGTGTTTGGAATACCTGGAGTATCCAGGACAGTCAGAACAACATCATTGCCATCACCACCCGTATAGGTGATCTTGAAGAGTACACCATTTTGCGTAAAGGTTGCCCCTTCAACGAGTCCTTTGAAGGTTCCTTGGACTGGTTGTGAGCCGGCAACGCTAATGATCGTGTACGTCTGATCTTTTTTAGGGATAAATTTGTTATAGAGTGACGTTGAAAGTACTGCTTCGGTACCGAGGATCACTGTCGGTGACGACTGAGTAGTGTTTGTAACTTGGATTTGATCGTATCCAGTGCATGGGTCTACGCCGCCAAGTTCAAATATGTATTCGCCACCTAGTGAGAGTGTGCCAGTTATATGACAGCCAGGGCTATTTCCGGGTGATAGTTTGCCGCCCTGTTCGATAATTGTTGCACCTAGAACAGTTCCATTACCCTTCAGTGTACCGCCGTCCAAGACTACTACCCTGCTCCTGACAGCATCTGCTGCCATGATGGCGGTTTCTAAGACACCGACACCAACCATTCCTGTCTCATTTTTGCCCGTTATATCAGTCGTCTTTGCAGTTATCTGCTGAGTCGTGTTACCAACGATGAGTGCGCCAAGAGAAACACTGCTTTTTACAAGCTTCGCTGGGTCGGCCCCGCTTCCCACGAACGAGACTGAAGATCCATCATATACAGTAACCTGCACTGGAGACGAGCTGTTTATTGTCAGTGGGCTTGTCACGCTCCAACTCGCCCCATCGCCAAAACTTACACCCCCAAAACCAAGCATAGCGCCATCGTTTAGTGTCATGGGCGTGGATAATGTCTGAGTTGAGCTTCCGGCTCCAAATGTGACCCTCTTAGCGATCAAAAGGCTCCCAGCCGTATTGGTGACGACGTTGTAGCCTATGTCATAATCAGAACTGTTTGCATCCAAACTCAACATACCGTCTACAGAGAGACCCTTGAAGTTATACCCAAACATAATATTATTAGTTAGATGATAATCCCCCCTGACGACAATGTCAGCAAGATTATCTATATCTGGGTTGCTGGTAGGCGTACCGATCTTAATGTATGAGCTAGTCCCCGTCGTCTCAACCAAACCGCTCCCGGCTAGCGTCAATTGGCTCAAATATAAGGTTTTACCTGAGTTAATATTGCTGTTATTAAAGGTTACCTTCGATAGCTGTGGGTTTGTGTCGTTTGTGATGACCCCCTTCGGCGCTGGATCCGGAGCAACGGTCGCAGAGTCAAATACTGCAATATCCCCGTTTTGTGGCACCCCACCTCCACAACCCGACCAGTTCGTAGCCGTACTGAATATGTTGTCACCTGCAGTGCCGACCCATGTACAGCTCTGCGTGAGCGCGCTGGCAGGAAGACTGCTGAGTGACGACAGAAGTGACGACCCCGTGACAACCGCAGCGACTAACAGGCGCGAATGTTTTATTTTCATATTATTCCTTTTTTTGTTTTTGTACTTTATGAGTTTGATTATTCAGGATGCTTACGGTAATGTCAAGAGAATTAACAAATCATTTTTGAGGAGAGGTAATTCGTGGCTCGGCGCCGTAGTCGGGTAGAACGCTCGTATCATTTTCACCGCGTTGCAGTCGCTCCAAACCGTCGGCCGCCCAGTCATCACCCGAGATACCGACGATCGGGATAGACTGACTATAAGCCATCGTGTTCGCCACCGTACAGCCGATGCGCAGACCGGTGAAACTGCCTGGTCCTTTGTAGATCATGACGCCTTCAAGTAAATCCACATCGACGAGCTCGATACACTCACGTAACAGGTCACGCGCCAGCGTCCGATGCGCCTCCCAGACTTTCTGAGCGACAAGATTACCATCGTCATAGATATACAACTCAGCCGTCGGGCTATCGGTTCGGATAGCGAGGATCATTGGGCCGCCTCCAGATAGTCATGACTGGCCGGAATCGTCATCGAGACGTCGCGCCCTTCATCATCAGCTCGATAAGCAAGCGTGATCGTCACGCGGTCATCCGGCAGCACCGCACCGATCGTTTCACCCCATTCGACGACCGTGATTGTATAAGGGTCAGCCAGCGACTCAGCCAGCTCATAGCTCAGCACACCGGCTTTGTGCAGCCGATAAAAATCATAATGCGCCAGCGTCAAGCCATCCCGCGCCGCATATTCTCGGCTCAGTGTAAAGCTCGGGCTCTGCACATCCTCATCGATCACTAAACCCTCGGCAACACCCTTCACAAGCGTCGTCTTGCCAGCACCGACGTCACCGAGCAGCTCGATACATTCACCGCCGCGCAGAAGATGCCCGAGACGACTACCGAGTTTTTTCATCTCTTGATCAGAATGCACAATCATACGCTCACAGTATAAACCACTCCTCTTTATATCTATACAACTTGTGCTTATCTCGGTATGATAGAGGGTAGCCAATATGGGTGGAAAACGTGACACTATCGTAGCTCGCTGGAGAGCAAACATCTCAGGGGTAATCTCATGAGACTTGCTGATAATGTCCTCGAGCGACTGCTGCTCAGCAAGCAGAAGGTGAAGCCCGACCAGCTGACAAATATCAAAGAAGAGGCCAAATCTACCGGCAAGACTCTCCAAGAAGTCATCACCTCTCGCAACGTCATCTCGGACGATGAGCTGACGAAAATCTACGCTGAGCATATCGGTATCCCTTTTATATCCGTCAACCCCAAAGACGTCACCAAAGAAATTATCTCCGCCCTTCCTGAGCGCATCGCCCGCCAATACATGGTACTCGTCTTCAAGATCGACGAAGATGGGACGCATCATCTGGCAATGACCGATCCTGATGACCTCCAATCGATCGATTTTATCCAGAAATACACCGGGACAAAAGTCGTCATCTATGCCGCTTCACAGGACAATATCCTCACCTGTCTCCAGGCCTACCGCGAAGGCTCCGAGGAGGAGATCAGCAAGACCATCCAGGTCGAAGGCGAAGAACAAGACCAGGCCGACGACGATGTCAAAGCATCTGATATTGCCGAAGACTCGCCGATCGCCCAGACGGTCAACCTCGTCCTGGAATTTGCCATCCGCGCTGGTGCCAGCGATATCCATATCGAGCCTCGCGATGACTACGTCAGTATCCGGTATCGCATCGACGGCGTCCTCCGAGAAGCTAACAAACTCCCCAAAAACGTCCATGGTGCTCTCGTCAGTCGTATCAAAATCCTCAGCAACCTCAAGATCGATGAACGCCGCGCCCCGCAAGACGGTCGGTTCAAGATCAATCTCGGCGGCAAAGCCTACGCCTTCCGTGTCAGCACGCTCCCGATCACGACCGGCGAGAAGGTCGTCATGCGTATCCTGAACGAAGGCAGCAAAGCGCTCACTCTCGAACAGCTTGGCTACTGGGGCAAGGCCAAAGAACGCATCCTCGACGCCATCAAGCAACCTCACGGTATGATCCTC
Source organism: Saccharimonadales bacterium (SeqCode) (assembly GCA_049291395.1). Taxonomy (GTDB): domain Bacteria; phylum Patescibacteriota; class Saccharimonadia; order Saccharimonadales; family Saccharimonadaceae; genus JAPUDQ01. Next base: position 8,701 of record JBATPJ010000050.1, read on the forward strand.
GTCACTGGCCCGACAGGATCGGGTAAATCAACCAGCCTCTTCAGCATCCTTAGTATGCTCAACGACCCGAAGGTCAACATCAGTACCGTCGAAGACCCTGTCGAATACAAGATACCCGGCACCAACCAAACCCAGGTCAACCCAACGGCTGGCATGACATTCGTGAACGGCCTCCGAGCACTCCTCCGGCAAGACCCAAATATCATCATGGTCGGAGAGATTCGCGACGGCGAGACGGCCGACCTCGCCGTCCAGGCCGCACTGACCGGGCACCTCGTCTTCAGCACGCTTCACACAAATAACGCGGCAACCTGTCTCCCCCGTCTGCTTGATATGCATATCGAACCATTCCTGATCGCCAGCACCGTCCGGGCCGTCGTCGGTCAGCGACTTGTACGCATGCTTTGTCATGAGTGCCGTGAAGAGTACGTACCCGACGACCAAGAGCTCGACACTATCAAGCGCATGTTTGCGATTGATGACGATAAGATGTCTCATCTCTATGAGCTTGAGCAGCAGGCAGCCACGGAAGGCATCGGTGGCAACACAAAAGACCAGCCGCTATCGACCACCGAGACGGCCATCACGAAATTATACCGTGAGCATGCCGGTGGCTGTGACGAATGCAATGGCATCGGCTATACCGGACGACGCGGTATCTATGAGGTACTCGCCAATACTAACGAGCTGCAAAAACTCATCGTAGCGAACGGTACCAGCAACGATATCCAGACAAAAGCCATCGACGAAGGTATGATCACGATGCAGCTTGATGGTCTCATCAAAGCGTTTCGTGGCGTGACAAGCATCGAGGAAATCCTCAGAGTCACGAGGGAATAATGCCTGTTTTTTCATTTACCGCAACAAGCAAAGAGGGCGCCATCATCAATGGCCACGTCGAAGCGATCTCACGGGAAGCTGCGACAAATGCCATCATCAAGCAAGGGCATCGACCCATATCTATCACGGCAAGTAGTGAGAGCAGGGATTTGCTGTCGTTCCTAAAGCCCAAGATCAAATCGACCGATCTCGTCATCTTCACCAGGCAGCTCAGCACGATGGTAAGCGCCGGCGTGCCACTACTGCGTGCGCTGACAACGCTCAGTGAACAGGCGGCCAACAAAACATTCCGCGATATCCTCCAGGCGGTCACAAAAGACGTCCAAGCCGGCACCTCGCTCGGCGACGCTTTTTCGAAGCACCCGAAAGCATTTAGCGATATCTACGTCAACATGGTTCGCGCTGGTGAGGCCGGTGGTATCCTCGACGATATCCTCAAACGTCTTGCCATCCAACAAGAGAAAAACGATTCCATGAAGAAAAAGGTGAAAAGTGCCATGACGTATCCGATGGTGCTCGTCGTCATCACGATCGGCGCATTTTTTGGCCTCATGTTCTTCGTTATCCCGCAAATCGGCAAGATTCTCTACGACCTTGCCGGACCAGACGCACAGTTGCCGGTCGTTACCCAGATCATGCTCAACCTCAGCAAATGGATGCTTGATTATTGGTATGCGGTCATCGGGCTTACCTTTGGGGCCATCGCCGGAGGCAAAATGTTCCTCGCAACCCCCAAAGGCAAACGCATGCTCCACTACACTATCATCAAGCTCCCCAAAATCGGCGACCTCATCAAAAAGATAGCCACCGCACGATTCGCCCGCACCTTCTCCGCGCTGATCGGTGCCGGGGTTAGTGTACTCGAGACACTACGCGTAACCGGCAATGCTGTTGGTAATGATGCGTTTCGCGATGAGTTGATCCGCGGAGCTGACGCCGTCACGGCGGGCCAGCAACTCTCTGAAGCGCTCTCAAAAGGAGGACTATTCCCAGGCATCGTCCCCCAGATGCTCGCCGTCGGCGAAGAAACCGGTAAGACAGCGGAGATCCTCATCAAAGTCGCCGATTTCTACGAAGAAGAGGTGGACAATACCATCGCTAGCCTGAGCTCGATCATCGAGCCTGTCATGATCGTCTTCATGGGCGGTATGGTCGGACTCGTCGCAGTTAGTGTCATGGGACCGATCGCGAGTCTCTCACAAAACATCAAGTAGCGCTATGAATACATCCCCCAAACAACACGGATTCACAATGGTAGAGATCCTCGTCGTCATCGTGGTCATCTCTCTCATCATGAGCATCATCTTCGTATTTATCCCCGATGCACGCCGACAATCGCGCGACAAAGAGCGACAGAGCGATATCGATACTATCCATGGACGACTTGAAGAATACTACCAGGACAAAGGAGCCTATCCGTCATCGATAACCGTAGCACTCTTCCCGCGGATCGACCCAGCGGCGCTGATCTCCCCGAACGGTGACTCTATCCGCAACGACACACCTGTCGCAGACGAATATACCGCCCGCGGTAGTGTTGATCCTGGCATAAGCGGCGCTCAATACTCCTATACCGCCTACCCTACTAGTTGCACTGACAACTGCGTGGGCTATATCCTAAAAGCCGTCATCGAAAGTCCCTCGACCGAATTCCCAAACCCATATCTCCAGGGAGGATTAAACAACAACTGATGCGCACCGACACTCATCGACAATCCGGATTTACTATCGTCGAGCTCATCGTTACGATACTCCTGATCGGCGTACTGCTCCCGACTATCGTGACGTTCCTCAACGCCATCACAAATATGAATGGTCGTGCCAGCACCATCAGCACCGTTAATGCCTACGTCGAAAATCGCATCGAGTCATTTCGGAGTGCCGGCTACAAATCTGTCCCGATCACGACCGGTGACGTTAACTTCACCGGAGCAGAAGCGTTGCCCGCAAATCTGCCACAACCGCACTCTGCAACATACAACGTCGCACTACTCGACCCCGCAAACCCCACGCTGAAAAAGATCACTATCACAGTCAACTTTCGAAGCTTCGACAGCACTGAGACCCGTACATACATAACATACTTAGGAGAACTCGGTGTCGGACAATACTAGCCATACGCGCCAGTTAGGCTATACGCTGGCGGAGCTGCTTATATCGCTGTTTATTATCGGTATACTCGCGGTGACGCTCGCGAGTCTCTACACTATATTTTTCGACAATACACTCCGCAACAACTACCAAGCCCGGCTGGCCGTCGAGTCTCAAGGTATCTTACGCTCGATCGTCGAAGAACTCCGTATCAGCTCAGGGATCCATGCAACGAGCATGCCCGATAGCAATGTCGTTGGTGGTGGCGCCAACTGGTCGACGAGCAACGCAAATTTAGTACTCATCATCGCAACGCCCGCAGTCGATAGCACCAACACTATCCTCTTCAATACCAATGACGGAAAACCGTATCTCAACGAACTTGTCTATTATGCTTCCGGGGCTAGGCTATACAAACGATACCTCGTCGATCCACTCGCCATCAATAACCGCTATCAGACAAGCTGTCCACCAAACCTGGCGTCGAGTACTTGTCCGGGTGACGTCCTGCTCAGTGATCATTTCAAAAACATGACATTTGATTTTTACGATCAGGACAATGCCGTGATTGATCAATCCTCTGGCGATATCACGAGAGCACGCTCCATTCAGCTCAATATCGACATGGAGCACAAGACATTTGGCCAAGTCGTAACGTACAATAACAAGATCCGCATGACAATGCGCAACAACCAACTATGATACAGCCCCAGACTCACCCCCGCATCACACAGACAGAGAATACATCTGGTGGGTTTGTGTTGATCGCGGTCATGATACTAACGTTCTTTGTGATTGCTGCCGGCACAGTTACCGCCCAGCTCGCATCAAGTAATCTCCGCGCTGCAAACATAGAGACATACCGCGTCAACGCTCAGTTTGCCGTAGATGCTGGCGCCGATGAATCAGTCTACGAAGTCAACAAGGCACTTATCAACAATACGTCGTGGACCGGCACAGGCACAGAAAAAACCGTCTCTGATCAACCAAGTTTTAAGACCACCTATATCGCCGACGTCGATGACGTCATCATCAACGGCGAAGATCGAAAGATCCTCACCGTTACCGGCAAGACATACAGCCCTAAGACTGCCTCCACTCCCATATCATCACGCACCTACACCGTCACTCTTCGACCTATCGAGGCAGGTGACTTTTCTGTCGTCACGGGAGTTGGTGGTCTTGTCATGGAAAACAGTGCCAGGATCGTCGGCGGGAGCGTCTTCGTCAATGGAACCATCACCATGAGTAACTCATCACAGATTGGCCTCAGCAACGCCCCTGTTGACGTGTTTGCCGCCCATCAGAGCTGCCCACTCGGTGGCGGATCGGGATACCCCACGCAGTGTGGTAGCGGCAATGGTGAGCCAATCAGTATCAGCAACCCGGCATGGATATACGGGGATGTCAGCGCCCAAAACCAGACAAACGGCAGTCGCATGTCAAATGGAGGACTAATCCCAAACCAATCAGTCGCGCCCAAAGCGCTCCCAGTTCATGACCGAAGTGCCCAAAAAGCCGCCGTTATCAACGACGCCGCACATCAGCTAACTGGAGCCAGTGCAAGCTGTACAACCAACGGCGGGACAAAGACATGGCTTGCGAACACTAAGATAACTGGCAATGTCACTATCAGCAAATCATGTACCGTCACTGTAGAAGGTGACATCTGGATAACAGGTGGGGTGACCATGGCTCAATCTGGCACTCTGAAGGTCAAAAACGGCCTGACAGTACCACCCGTTATCATGGTGGATAGTACAGTCAATGCCAACAACTCCGCTACTTTTGCGTCAAACAATGGCAGCCCAAAGATTGGCTTTCGTGTCATCACCTACAAAAACAGCCTCGACAATCCCGATGTAGTCCCGACAGGCTCTGATCTCTATAGCAGCAGTTCTCTCGAGACGGTCAACCTCGCGCAGACATCGTCAGGTCCAAACACGGAGTTCTATGCCAAATGGTCTCTTGTAAATATCGGCAACAGTGGCGGTATCGGTGCCGTCACAGGGCAGACCATCAAACTCAATAATTCCGCCGCCATCACGTTCGGCACCAAGATCGTCGGGCTCCCCAGTATCATGGCGTGGGTTATCGAATCGTACCGCCGTGACTACACCCCCCTGTAAAGACCAATCTAGATACCGGATCATCTGCCGAGCCTACCTTGCATAGTACGGGCCATGTCCCGAGGGCTTGACTCTCATGAAACAACCATTATACTTATGCTTAAGATCCCATAATAACCATATGGATCAGCATCAATCTAAAAGGGGGGCATCTATGCTCAAAAAATATTCACAAAAAGGTTTCACGATCGTCGAGCTCTTGATCGTTATCGTGGTCATCGGTATTCTCGCCGCTCTGGTCCTCAACACGTTCTCGGGCGTCCAGAAACGTGCTCGTGACACTCAGCGTCAGACAGACGTCAACGCAATCGCAACACAACTTGAGGTCTACTACAACGACAATGGTACATATCCACTTGCGGCAGGCGTGACCGTGCCGAACTTCAAGGGTATTGATGCTGGTGCGCTTCAACCACCGCAAAGTACTCAGACAGCCCTTAAGGACACTGCTGCTGCACCAACAGCTGCTGCAGACTTCGGCGTCGGTACTGCTGAGCAATACCTCTACCAGTGTGAGTCAGGCAACGGTACAAGCTGTGGAGCATACACCCTGTACTGGTGGAACGAGGACAAGGCTCAGGTTCGTAAGAAAGAAAGTCTTAACCGCCCATAATTTCTACTGGCAAATCATCGAAAACCCCTTCGTCAAAAAAGGGGTTTTCTTTATATATCAATGATATAATAGGCATAAGTACTACTATAGGATGGGCATGCAACAAACACTTTTTCTCCACCATCGGCCACTCGTGGGTATTGATATCAGTCACACCTACGTCAAGCTAATGTCTCTGACCCCTTCCAAATGGGATGTGACCAGCTATGGCTCGATCAATGCCGACCCCGTCAAGCTACGGAGCAGCCTCACTGGCTCACCGGATTATCTGGTCGAGCTCTTAAAAGGTCTCGTCGAGAAAAACATCGTCGGCAAGCTACCAAGTGAACAAGTAATCATCAGTATCCCGACCAACCTCACCTATAGCCGTAGCGTCTCGCTCCCGAAGGCCGCGATCAAAAAGCTCGATGATGCGATCTCCCTCGAGGCAGGTCAGTATATCCCTGTCGCATTGTCCGAGCTCAATCTGTCATATGAGATACTCGCGGAGAACGACGACACGATCGAAGTCCTGATGTCGGCAGCGCCGAAGGTAATCATCCAAAACGTCATGACCGCGTGTCGCGCAGTCGGTCTCGTACCGCTCGTCATCCAGCCGAGCATTAATTCCGTCGCACGGCTCATCACGCTTACCGAGCAAGGGCACCTCCCGACAGTCATCGTCGATATCGGCGCTGCCGATACAGATCTTTCCATCTTGAACGACCGTATCCGTGCAAATGCAAGCGTCCAAGTCGGCAGCAACACACTCACCTATGCCATCTCCGAAAAACTCGGCGTCAGCCTCGAAAATGCCCACCAGCTCAAGGTGCTTCATGGCCTCTCATATGGGACGAAACAGAAAAAGATCCTTGAAGCTGTTGATACTCCCTTATCCCAAGTCGTTAATGAGATCCATAAAATCATCCGATACTACAACGATCGTATCGACGCATCGACGCATATCGAGCAGATCATCATCGTTGGTAGCGGCTCGGACATCCCTGGTCTCGGTGAATACTTTACCGACAAGCTTGTCATGCCAGCACGTGTTGCAAGTCCGTGGCTTGCCCTTAATTTCGGTAGTCTCCCCCAGCCCGCCAAGCAATTTCGCCCGCGCTATATCACTGTCATCGGTCTCGCAGCCACCAAGTATAAGGAGATCAGCCTATGATCAACCTTATCGGCCATAAGTACCGCGCAGAGCTCGCCGCAGCAAAGCGTAATGTAATCCTGCGCAAATATGTCTCGACCTTGATCCTTCTGATCGTTGGTATCGCTGCCTGTTACGGGGTAGGGTACATGATGCTCGACAACCAACAGCGTGAATACGAAAAGCAAATTGCAACCTACGCCCCTCAGCGCGAATGGTTCAACGCAACCGTTGATGATGCCCGAGTGTTCAATAAAAACTTGGCGGTAGCAAAATCAATCCTGAGTAACGAGGTCATCTATAGCTATCTTGTGCTAACCATCACGTCACAACTTCCTCCTGGTGCGGTGCTTGCAAATCTCAGTCTACGCACCAAAGATCTAGCCCAGCCAATCCCACTCACGATCGTTGCCAAGACACCAAATGATGCCGTCGCCACCAAAAACGCCTTCGATCAGAGTACGGTATTTAAAGACACCAAGCTCAAAACAGTTGATAAGACCCTCAATGATGAATATCCCTACACTGCCGTACTCATCACGACAATCGACATGGAATTATACCTCAAGCGGCAAGGGGCGATCCAATGAAGCCCATGAAGCTGACGTTTAACGCCATCGTCATGCAGTACCTCCTACTCGGTACCTGTTTCGTAATTATCGGTGGAATCGTATGGATATCAATCGCCGCCAACGATCTGCTGACGGCAAAAGCCATGGAGGTTGATCACAGACGTACCGATGCCGAGCTCGCCCAAGAAGAGTTAGTTGGACTTGACAACCTAAGGAATAATCTCGACGATAACGCTGATGTCGTCAATAAGACCAAAGAGATCGTTGCCACCGCCGAACAATACCACTTCCAGGATCAAGTTATCCAGGATTTAACCGTCTATGCCAAGCAAGCGAAGATCGAAATCATCGGCTATGATTTTGGTTCGTCACCCGGCGCAAAAGTTGCCCCGACCAAAGGTGTCGCAACCCCCTCCAATGTCCCGCCCAAGACACTCGTCACGGTACGCCTGCAAAATGACATCCCCTATACATCATTCCTGCGATTCCTGATGTCGATCGAGCAAAACGTCACGAAGATGCAACTCACCGGACTTACTCTCCAGCCAGTTGATAAATCACCGACAAATGTACAGGGCCCGATCATCGAGCTGGAGGTATTCATCCAATGAAACTTGACACTGCGCAGCTGAAACAACTAAGTGCAGCACTCAAGCGTGTCGGTGGTCATTTTAAGATCATTTCATTTGTACTGGCGATGGGTACGCTGATCTACTGCGTCTACTCTATCCAGCAAGTCTTCAATCTCCCTGTCGACCAAGGCTACTACGATCAGCAACAAGTCAAAAACACACGCTCGTCATTCGACAAGACAACGATCGACAAAGTTCGCCAGCTTCACACCATCGATGATTCGACGGTCACGCTTCCCGTCGGTCGCATCAATCCATTTACCCAAACCAGGAATACTACCCCCTAAACCCTCACGTTTTTTGCTACACTAAGTAGGACATATGTTATTACTATCCGACAAACTCACTAGTGTCCCGGTCATGAGCCTACAAACTGGCGGAGAATTAGCCCGCACCTCCGGCGTCATCATCGACCCGCGCACGATGTCTATCCCGGCACTTCGCGTCACCGGACCCCAACTTGACTCAGCTCACACCGTACTCCACACCGAAGACATCAGAGAGTCAGGCAGTCTTGGTTTTATCATCGATGACAGTACAAAGCTGATGAGTCTTGAGGGACTTGTACGCCTGCAAGAAGTGATCGATTTTCATTTCACTATCACCGCCTGTGACGTGTTCGACCAGACAGGGAAAAAGCTCGGTCGGGTTTCTGACTTTAGTTTTGATCCCACGACGTTCACCATACAGCAGATATACATTAAGCAGCGTTTCTTACAGAGCCTGACGTCAACATCCCATATCATCAGTCGTTCTCAGATAGTGACAGTGACGCCGACGCGTATCGTCGTTGAGACGCCAACAGTTACCGAGTCAAATCGCGATCAAGACGCAGAGACTTCGGGCTTCACTAATCCCTTTCGAACCGGATCCGTCGCACAGCCCGATCAGGCCGACTCTTCTTCATCCGGCTGATTATTCATAACATTACGAACATCATCATAACTGAAGCCTTGGCGCATCAGATATTGCATCAGCTTCTTTGGGTCATCGTAGCGCTTGGCTTTTTTCATAATAATTTTTTGTAGCTCGCTACTATCACTACGAGTAGAGGAGGGAAGCAGGGCATCGATAATTCCCTGTTCGATTCCCTTGCTCCGTAGCTCCGCGATGAGTTTGCGTTGGCTGGTGCCTTTACGAAGATTCCGATTCTCCAGCCAAAACCGGACGAACTTCTCATCGTCAATGTAGCCCTTTTCAACCAGTCGCTCATACACCCGATCAGCAATCTCCCGCGCCACACCAGGCTTCTCAATTACTGTCACCGAGGTACGAGGTACGAGGTACGAGGTACGATTGTCATTATCATCTCTCGCACTCTTCTTCTTATATGTGATACCTTTCGTGACTCGTGACTCGTGACTCGTGACTCGCTGCTTCCTCGTCAACGTCTTACGCCACAAATAATCCCGAATCTCTTTCGCACTATGCGGCCGGATCATAGTGTACTCGAGCGCCCGACCGTACAGCTTGCCAAAGGTGCTCTCTGCTTCCCACTCGGCGATCTGCTCGTCACTCACCTCCGCCCCATTTTTGACACCCAGCTCGGTCAGCTGATAGATATCGAGACTCAGCCGATACTTCCCATCGATCGATATATTCACTCGATCAGGATTCCGCACCTGCACTGAGATACTAGTGATTTTCACCTTGGTTTGCCGCCGCCTCTTCGGCCAGGACAGCCGCATTGAGTGAGCGAGTAGGCACTATTGTTCTTATCTCACTACCGTCAGGGGTCTTAACCATGACCACCGCGCCACCGCCAATTTTTCTGCGCCTCCTGCGCAGGACCTTACTGTATTCTTCCGACTCGGAAATTTCAGGTGACATACCCTAAGCCTCCTGCGCGTCAATCACTTTCTTGCGCACAGCCTTTTCGATCTCATCAAGCACCTTCGGATTTTCTTTCAGATATACTTTGGTTGCTTCGCGTCCTTGGCCGATCTTGCCGTCTTTGTAGTCAAACCACGCACCGGCTTTGCCGACGATACTGTGCAGGACGGCGAGGTCGAGGACGTCGCCGGTACGGCTAATACCTTCGTTGTACATGATGTCGAACTCCGCAGTGCGAAATGGCGGTGCAATCTTGTTCTTCACGACTTTCACCTTGGTACGGTTACCGACGATCTCCTCACCGATCTTGATCTGACCGATACGGCGGATATCGAGACGAACTGAGGCATAAAACTTTAGTGCGTTACCACCTGTCGTCGTCTCAGGGTTGCCAAACATCACACCGATCTTCATACGGATCTGGTTGATGAAGATGACGGTCGCATGAGACTTGTTGATGATGCCGGTCAGCTTCCGAAGCGCCTGGCTCATCAGTCGAGCCTGCAAGCCCATGTGACTATCGCCCATGTCACCTTCGATCTCAGCCTGTGGCACGAGTGCAGCGACCGAGTCAACGACGATGAGATCGACGGCGTTACTACGAACCAGTGTCTCAGCGATCTCAAGTGCTTGCTCACCGTTGTCTGGTTGTGATACGAGCAAGTTTGCCGTATCGACACCTAGTTTCTTTGCATAGGCTGGATCAAGCGCGTGCTCGGCATCGATGAAGGCAGCTGTACCGCCTTGTTTCTGGATCTCAGCGATCGCGTGCAAGGTCAGCGTCGTCTTACCAGAGCTTTCCGGACCATAGACCTCGATGATGCGGCCTTTTGGATAGCCTCCACCAAGCGCAAGATCAAGACTTAGCGCTCCAGACGATAGCAGTTCGACGTCAGCCTGACGCGTCTCACCGAGTTTCATGATAGAGCCATCACCGAACTGTTTGGTGATCTGCTCCATGGCTAGCCCGAGAGCTTTTGCCTTACCATCAGTCGTCGTTGCTGCCACCCCAGCATCAGCCTTTTTAGATTTGTCAGCCATAGGTTCCTCCGTGTGTTTATCTCTCTATTATACCTCTTGCAGTGGTATAATTGTACCTATATGAAGAAACAATCTGGCTTTACTGTTGTCGAAATCCTCGTTGCTATCGTACTCATAATCGCCGCGGGAGTACTCTTCTTGCAGCAAAAAAGTCAAATCGAACGCGTCGACCGTGATCGAGAACGCAAGATTGCCATAAATGCCATGTATTACAGCCTGGAAGAAGTCTACTACACGGCAAACAAATCCTACCCGAGCAAACTGACCGCGGACAATCTTAAAAGCATGGATCCAGCCCTCCTCAAAGACCCAGACGGCATCAAGATCGGTGATCAAGGGTCTAACTATCGTTACGACCCGACGGGTTGCGATGGCAATGCCTGCAAGAACTTCACACTTCGAGCAACACTCGAAGCTGAAGCTGACTTCGTCAAAAAATCAAACCGCTAGTCTAATTATTATCACCGATCGGGCGACCGTTTTTGAACGATTCAACGGCATCGTTTAGTACTGCGACCTGATGCCCGGGATCGCTGACGAAGCTAAAACGGTACGTCGTCTCATCACCCTGCGTCGATAGCCGAAGCGTGCCGTAGTTGAGTAGCGTCTGTATGATACCACTCTGTCGGAAGCTTGCGTCTTCGATGTTGATGAGACTAATTGTCTGTTCCTTCCGAGAAAATGGGCTTATCTGGATGTGCTGCGTCACGCTTTCGTTCGTCAAGAAAAATCGATTACTCTCATATACCATCGTCGCGATGACGCCACCGAGAAACACGAGTACGATCAGGCCCAAAAATATCATTGTAAGCCACGGTGAACTCTCAATCGGCATCAAACTCGACCTCGCCGTATTGTCACCCACCGCAAGAAAGACACCTACAGCAAGCAGCGACATCGCAACCAACACCACTACCCATATCTGGAGAATACCGATGGGATGCCGTCGAACTGCACTTATCACATACTCGCCTTCGCTAAGGTTGAGAGATGGGTACTGCCTCTTCGACTGCTCATGTTTTTTCATGACATCGTCGGAGATCGGCTGCTTCATCGGCTCGTGCGGCCTTGTCATGTAGACAACCTGTGACGCATTGGCCGTCTGATCGACAACCGGTTGCGTCGACCTCACCGATGCAGCAAACTGCTTAGCATCAACCGAGATCGGATTGCCATGTGCATCATAGACAGTACTAGTATCGCTTGCTTGCTGTTTCATAGGATTCATTATACTCCCTTAGACTTCTTTTCTAGATGCCTTACGGCACGCTCTGTGACGCGGCGACCACGAGGCGTTCTCTCGATAAACCCTATCTGCAAGAGATACGGCTCGTAGAAATCTTCGATAGTACTCATCTCGTCACCGGTTAGTGCAGCGATAGTGTTGAGCCCGACAGCGCGATCACCATATTTGTCGATGATGCTACTGAGCAGCGATCGATCTGCCGGATCAAGTCCGAGCTCATCAATCTCCATCATACTGAGCGCTTTGGATGTGATGACGGTATCGATGATCCCGTCGCCATTGACGTCGGCATAGTCCCGAACCCGCTTCAGTAAACGGTTTGCAATACGCGGCGTGAGACGAGCCCGAGTCGAGATAGTCTCAGCGGATTGATCCCGCAAAGCCGTCCCAAGTATCCCCGCAGAACGCGTGATAATCTGAGCAATTTCTTCAGGTGTATAAAACTCCAGGCGGTAGATGTGACCAAACCGATCACGCAGCGGCGCCGCAAGGCTGCCCGTCCGTGTCGTCGCACCGATGACCGTAAATTTCGGCAGATCGAGTCGGATACTCCGCGCCGCCGGACCTTTGCCGATCACGATATCGAGCTTGAAATCTTCCATCGCACTATAGAGTACCTCCTCGACAGTACGACTAAGACGGTGGATCTCATCGATGAAGAGAATGTCGCCATCAGCAAGATTAGTCAGGATGCTCGCGAGGTCGCCAGCTCGTTCGATCGCCGGACCAGCCGTTACCCTGAGGCCCACACCCATCTCATTCGCGATCACCGTCGCCATAGTTGTCTTGCCGAGTCCCGGTGGGCCATAGAGCAGTACATGATCGATCGGTTCACTTCGTTTTTTGGCTGCGGCGATGGCTAGCTTGAGATTTTTCTTCAGACGCTCCTGGCCGATATATTCATCAAACCGCTGTGGACGCAGCGTCACCTCGATGATCTGCTCATCGGTATCATTATCATGCACACCAGTATCTATGATCCGTTCAATCGCCATATCTATAGTGTATCGCAATCGACCCAAGTATGCATGATAAAGATCGTAGCAGTTCTAGTATCCACTACCAAATCGACTAAACGCCATAACCATGCTTATCAGCGGCCATACAAAAAAGACGAAGAGTAGTAACGCAACAACAATCTTCCCCGTCGGACTACTATGATGAGCCTGCTCTTGCTGTTTGAGCTCTGGGTGCTTCTGTGTATACAGTCGATGCATAACTGCGATTACCATACTGAGTGTGACATCAACGATAGCGCTTGCCCCAAGCAGACGGCCATAAAAGCCGTCCAGCATACCCCAGCTGTTATCAACATACACAAGACCAAGGATTAATATCGCAACAAGAACCATAAATGCATAATTTGCATAGACATACGGCTTCACTTTGTTATACACGACCTCGACGTCTATCAATGTCTTAGCGTGGAGTACCATGAAAAGTACTAGGGCATAGGTCGCGTATAGTCTGAAAGGAAGCGCACCGGTCATGATATCCCACATAGCAAAGATCGATGTGAAGAAACTAAGTATCGTGATAACGATCGATGTGTTGACGACGAAATCATTTGATTTTTGGAGTAACGGGTTCCGATCAGACGTCATCGACAAGACAGCAAACAGGATGCCGATATGTATGATTGCGGAGATGATCGTATTGATCGCCTTCCAGGCAACATCACCCATCGAGCCCGCCAGGATAGCAAGTACGGCGACAGATGCCGCCGCGATGAGGCAGGCGAGCATTATCTTGATCAACAAACTTTTGAGCTGTGCACTCCGCGAATTGTCCACGGCCTTATCTTGACTACCAAAATCCTGAGAGACCGAGGCAACGGCGGGGATTACTGGCTCGGTGATTGCTGACGGAGGAGTTTGATTACTATCACTGCTTGGTACATTTATCGGATCGGGTGGAGTACTGGATTGTTCTTCATTATTCATGGCTAAAGTATACCATAAGCACGAGCGCGATTCTCTAGGATCGTTTCAGCGCATCACGGACACGTATCGACGTCGACAGTTTCGTGTCGATTCCCTCAAGTGCCTTACTCGCGTCGGCCAGCGTATAGCCAAGCGCGATCAGTGCTTCGAGTGCTTCATCTGTCATATCGATCTCCGTCTGCACTGGCGTCGCATGACCATAGGCTGTCGCGAGGCCGACCTTGTCGTGGAGATCGACCACGACACGTTCAGCAGTCTTTTTGCCGACGCCACTCGCGCCAGTGATATAGGCTGAGTCAGAGTTAGCGATCGCATTGCGCACCTGTTCGGCCGAACCCAGACTCAGGATTGCGAGAGCCGCCTTTGGACCGACGCCCTGCACTGTGATAAGCATCTCAAATAATTTCTTTGCGGCCAGTGTCGAAAATCCATAGAGTTCTTCAGCTTGTTCGCGAACGTGATGGTAGGTGTAAAATTTTGCCTGTGAGTTGAGCGATGCATTGTCAAAATCAGTGAGCGCCGTCAGGACTTCATAGCCAACACCAGCCACGTCGACGATGACCGCTCCGTTGAATTTTTCGGCAACCGTGCCGATGACATGCGCTATCATACAGCTATTATACCCTGCTCATCATACTATCGGTAATTGCGGCGGCGAGAGCATCGGCGGCATCATCCGGCTTCGGGATCGATTGCAAGCCGAGTTGCAGCCGCACCATCTCCTGTATTTGTTTTTTATCAGCTTTGCCGTAGCCGGTCAGAGTCTGTTTGATTTGGAGTGGCGTATATTCACGGATCGTCAGTCCGGCTTTTTTGCCAGCCAGCATCGCCACGCCCCGTGCATGCGAGACACTCATCGCCGTCGTCACATTGCGCGCAAAGAATAATTTTTCGATCGACATGATCGTCGGCTGCGTCTCGGCAATAATCTCCACTAGGCCATCATAAATCTCAACTAGTCGCTCATCGAGCGGCGTGTGTGCGGGCGTACGGATCACCCCCGCGGTCACGAGCGTCATCTTGCCACTGACGATATCGACAACGCCAAATCCCAATATGCCCGTGCCAGGATCAATCCCAATAATTCTCATATAGTTATAGTATACGTCACTTTTTGCCGAGCTTCGTAGCTAGTCGCTTGTACCCGTCTCTCACTTCGCTGCGCCATTCATAGAGTGCGTATCCTACACCGCCCGCCACCACGACAGCGACGATAGCATACGGATTTGTCAGCCATGATGCTGTCGACGTATCAGCTTCTGCCGGCTGAGCAAGACTCGATGTGACAGTGGAGGCGCCAACAACTTTTTTGCATCGGTTAGTTGCAGGATTTCGTTCATAACCCTCATCACATGGCAGCAATTCTGCGACGGCGCTGGCAATACTACGACAGCGATTAGTCGTTGGATTACGCTCCTGACCTTCACCGCATGGCACGAGCGTTGTCGAAGCGCCAAGTACCGATGATCGACAGCGATTAGTCGCCGGGTTACGTTCTTGACCTTCAGGACAACTCGTCAGCGCATTGACTACTTCTTCGATCGCCCGACAACGATTTGTCTCAGGGTTACGATACTGACCAGCGGGACACGACTTCGGTGCTTCGATGACGATTTCTGGTAGCGTTATTTTGTTCACCATATCTGGTTGCGGCGTCATGGTCCATTGCCATGTGCCTTCACTATCGCTGACCCACGACCAGCCTTGATGGTCGCTCGATGCACTGTCGTATTTCGTCATCGAGGCTTCATATATTGTGTTGTATTTATCTGCCAGCCAGACGTAGCCACCCGAATTTGTCAGGCTTATCCGCGCCCCATCGTCAGTTAGAAAAATCGTCCGGTAGGCTCCTGGCATGATCCCACCGCTAAGACTAAATGTATTTGAACTTGTCGAACTTGTCGAGCTACTATCGCTCCGCAGCACGAGGTCGTCGAGAAATTGCACAGTATTAGTTGGGTTGTATAGCTTCACATAGTCGCCGCACAGCACACTCGTATCGATCGGCGAACAATCACTGGCGTATGGATAAATCTCATCGATGATGATGGCTGGAGTTGGCGGTGCTGTATATAGCCAATCATTCATGAGCGTCAACTGCGCCAGCGACGTCGAGCCGATTTCATCAAACGCAGCGGCGGCCGTACTATAGCCAGTCGTCGTCATGCGTCGCAGCCACGTATCATTTGGATTTGTCGATTTCGTAGCCTGGATGACCTCGCTCGTTTTGTACGAGCTACCCACAGGCGGGATTATCTTGATGCTATCGGTGCTCACGATCACACGGTTGAGAGCAATGACGGGCGGCATGTCGTCACCGGACATGACCGCATCGTTATAGCTCGCGATGACATGATGTTTTGCTTCGAGCAGCCCATCGAGATGCGGCAGTAATCCAGTGCTATCCGAAGACGTGGCGATCGTCCAATCGTTTAGATCAATTGGACTCGAACTCGTATTGTACAGTTGTAAAAATGAGCGGGTATTGACGCCTGTCGTACGCTGAAAAGCCGATACAATGATCGGCGAATCATACAAAAATTGTGTTTCGACAGTCGTGATCGCAGAGGCTTGAGATGTAGCCATGGCCGAACCAATGGCTAACCCCACCCACAGTATTACCCTCACTGTGGCTTTCATTCTTCACTGAGAATAGACCGAAACACATGCAGCGTCAATGAATATTAGTCAGAAAATGTTGCGTTATTGTAAACGTTTGTCACATCATCGAGGTCATCAAGCGTTTCGAGCAATCGGAATAATTTGTCTTCAGTTTCTTTGTCGTCGACTGGTACCGTCGAACTCGCAACGTACTGCAATTCTGCATCATTGACCGTCATGCCTGCATCCACGAGCGCCTTACGGACAGTATGCATATCTTTCATGTCAGTATAGACAAGCATCTCATCGCCATCGACGAGAGCATCCTCGGCACCGGCATCGAGTACTTCGAGAAGTAACTCGTCGCTATCGCCCTTCACGGCGAGAGTGATGACCCCGCGGTGCGCAAACTGGAACATCACGCTGCCTGGCTCGGCCACCGCACCACCGCCTTTGCTGAAGGCGTGTTTGACTTCAGGATAAGTACGGTTTTTGTTGTCAGTAGCCGCTTCGACGATGATTGCGATACCGCCAGGACCATAGCCCTCATAAATAATCTCTTCGAGTTGGGCGGCTGATTTGTCGGACACGCGGTCGATAGCCCGCTGGATGTTGTTCATCGGCATGTTTGCGCTCTTGGCCTTTTCGATCGCGAGAGCTAGCGAAGAATTCAATGTCGGATCAGCCCCGCCGCGCGCCGCGATAGCGATCTGATTGCCGAGCTTGGTGAAGACGGCGCCGCGTTTGGCGTCTTTGGCGCCTTTTTCGCGCTTGATGGTTGACCATTTACTGTGACCTGACATATTGCTCCATTATACCTATTCGATGATATTTTGTGAACGAAAGTTAAACTTTGTGTGTCGCCATATGACAAGAAATGCTGCGATCAACATGAGATACACCGCCACCATCACATCTGCCGATATCGTCAGTAACTGCTGCGCCCATGACGGCGAAGCAAGCCATCGGACGATCGCAACGAAGTAGCTCAGTAGTATCTCCGCCGGTAGTCCAACGATTGTTGCCAGCGCCGGTACAATCATCGCGCCAATCCCTGCGATAAATGTTAGTAACATTACAAATGGGATAAGCGGCGCCGTCAGTACATTTGCGACGATCGCAAGGACGGGTAGATTTCCAAATACCATCAGGATGATAGGCAGCGTCATTATTTGCGCCGCAATTGTCTCGACCACAATCTGCACGATACCGGATAGTTTGCGCTCACGCATGATCAGCCGCGTCATGAGTGGTGCGATGATCAAGATACCTGCAAACGCAAGAAACGACAACCACCAGCCGACGTCCGCCCATAGATACATCGGGTTGATCATGGCCGTCGCAGCGGCGACATACACCAGCAGCAAGAATGGATGAAAGGCCCTCCCGAAATACCACGCCAGCAAGCTCAGTCCGGCGACAATACCCGCACGATTCATCGATGGGCTAGCACCAGAAATCGCGATAAACCCGACGATCAATATCGACGAGCTAAACGCCACCAAATATTTCGATCGTTTTTCGAACAAGCGTTTGGCGGCACGTACCAAGATCGTGAGATTGTACCCACTAGCCACGATAAGATGTGTCAGGCCGACGATACGTAGCTGCTCTTCGAGCGTCGGCGGTAGTGCCGTCTTCTGCCCGACAACGAATCCTACGCCGAGACTCGCAGCTGGTTCGACGACGGCCGTTCGTACCGCTCTCACGAACTGATCACGAAACGCAACCATCGGATCACCTGATGCGACGTGGGATACGAGTGTCGGATACAACATGGTCAGTTGATATGACCCGAAGCCCGGCTTGGTCGTGCCGTTAAGAGTGATACTATCGCCTCGCGATATGTCAGTATGCTCACCGCGAAGTGTCAGCCAGATATCGCCATCCATCGCCTCATCATTGATCGCAATATGCGTCAGGCTAATCCGTGTATCACCACGCGGAGAGATCTCCGGATCTTCGGATAGCACGCCCCGCACCAGCACTTGCTTATCCTGCATGGACTGGATAGTCGATAGATCGTGCTGCGTAGCCGTTCCCCTCATCATGCCGATCACAACCGCTATGCACGTAATACCAAGCAGCGCATACCATCGCCGACTTGCAAATGGCGCCGCCATGACGATACACATGACACCCATGATCCAAGCATCCACCGGCATATATATCAGCCTTGATAGGCCAAGTCCGACGAGCAGCCCAGTACACATCCACCCAATCGCATATGACGAATGGAACTGTTTATAGAGCCAGCTATGGTGGTTCATTGTCCTTTACTATAGCATCACTTTTTCGCACTTGTCGCCTCTATAAAACTGTTGTGCTTTTTATTACATGGTAAATATTGTATGATAGCAGTATGAAATCAGTGCGTGCGTTGATTGCACTCCCGTTTCTCAACAGACACATGGACAAGATGCTAACGATGAGCCTCCGCGAGGCTCGTCAGTATTTTGAAAAAATATCAAAGCCACGAATCACGACGAAGATACGTCATGTGGTCGATGATGCGGTCGGAGAGATCCCTATCCGCGTCTACCAGCACCGTGCTCCCGCCGATCGGGGCGTGATGATTTTCTTTCACGGTGGCGGCTTTTCACTTGGTAGTATCAACACGCACGATAGCCTGGCTCGCCTCCTCAGCAAGCGCGCACAAGTCACCGTCATCTCAGTCGGATACAGCCTCGCCCCTGAGCACACTCATCCGACACCTATTCTCGAGGCACTGCACATCATCGAAATGCTGCCAGAACTCGCCAAGAAATACAACTTTGATGCGAAAAATATCATCCTCGCTGGCGACAGCGCCGGTGGTTTCATCGCACTGCATACCGCCCTGCGCTCCAACGACACGATTAGCTCGCTGATCCTACTCTATCCATCGATCGAGCCCGGTGCCGAGACCAAATCAATGCAGCAGTTTGCGACGCGGCATTTCCTGACCGCATCAAACATCCGAGCATTTTGGAAGCAATATCTAAAAGGTGAAAGCATCACCCCACTAACTCCTCACACTGTCGATACACTACCCCCGACACTCATCATTACCGCCGAATACGACGTGCTTCGTGATGAAGCTAAAGATTTCTACGCCCAGATGCGCAACCTCGGCAAAGCGTGCCAATACGAAGAGATCAAAGGCACCTGGCACGGCTTCATGCATAGCCCTAGCATGATAAGTGGACGGTCAAAAATCTTCCCGATCATCGCAAAATTCATCACCATGCATCAAATCCGGTAATGTCCCGGTGCGATAACATTGACAATAACAGATACAAAGTGCTATATTATTGCGGTTAGTCTTGTACTCACGGTCGAATATGACGTGGGTCCGTAGCTCAGCTCGCACCAGGCGGCGATAACCCCTTGTGCAGATGAATTATCGAGCACCTCGGTGCTCTAACCAGCTGGATCATAGTTACGATGACCGCATGTACCTTCCACTCCACATTTTACCCAATTACGGGTCCGTAGCTCAGCTGGTTAGAGCACCTGCCTTTTAAGCAGGGTGTCATGGGTTCAAGCCCCATCGGACCCTCCACGAATAAAGTTCTGTCCGAATAGGATAGGACTTTTTTCGTGGCTGCGATCCCGAATGGGGCTTGAACCCATGACACCCGAAGGTTGGAATGGGTGAAGATTGCCAGTGGCAATCTGCAAGAGAACCTTTCAGCATAGCAACTTGTTGCTAGCTTGAAAGTTCTGGGGCCGCGGAACGTGGCCAAGCCCCATCTGTTCTAAATTCTATTTCTTATCCTTATGATACCGTCGCCCGACGGCACCATGCACCATATACGTATCAATCAACGCAAAGACGAGCGCGGCGATGATGACATAGTTTTGCAAACGCGCCATGATCGTTAGCGTATCCCGCACGATCGGATTATCCGTCGGCAACACACTCGATAATGGCCCCAGGACAAAGAAAAGCCCGAGCAGCGCAAACCCCGTTGCCCCGATGATAGCCGCTCGCCGCGTCCGATACGTCGGGCCACCCGCCAGCAAGACAAGAGACGGTGTCATGACGAGAAGGATACTGGCCAAACTTTCGTACGACATGCCCGGCAAAGTTAGCTCATAATTCTTCAGAGCGTCACCGAGATACCCACTGGCATATTGAGCCAGCACTGCCCCTGCGGCAAGTGACAATCCAAGCACACCAAATCGCCTCTGCGTCACAAAGGCGATCATGAACAGGATCACGGTGATAGCGATGATAACCACTAGCGTCATATCACTATCATACCACGAGGCACGACCAGAAAATTACGCGCCGATTTTGTCTTTTTTGTGACTACGGCCAGCATTCATCTCGACGTAGTCGATGATTTTGGAAGCCACGTCGCGACCAGTGATCAGCTCAGGCGTCTTGATACTAGCAGATGAGTTCACTTCGAGAACGAGAGGACCACGATCACTACGCATCATGTCGACACCACACATCGTCAGACCCATGGCCTTTGCGGCCTTGAGCGCTGTTCGTTTCTCCTCGTCGGTCAATGTGACCGCAGCACCTTCACCGCCTTGATGGGTGTTGCTACGAAAATCGCCATCCAGACTTTGGCGCTTGATCCCAGCGACGACTCGGCCGCCGATCACCAGCACTCGTATGTCGGTTCCGGCCGATTCTTTGACAAATTCCTGGACGAGGAAGCTCACACTCTCGACATAAAACGCCTGCATTACAGCTTTGGCAGCTTTGGCTGTCTCGGCAAGCACCACGCCGTTACCGTGAGTACCGCTCGCGACTTTGATGATTAGCGGCGCACCACCAGCCAACTCGATGACATCTTCAAAACTCGCCGTCTCGCGGGCAAAGACAGTCTTCGGGATGGCCACGCCCGCCTTCGCAAGCACCTGGTAGGCGCGTAGTTTATCACGCGATCGATTGATCGCGATTGAGCTCGCTGTCGTGAAGCTCCCTTGGGCCTCAAACTGCCGCACCATCGCCGTACCGTACTTAGTGTACTTCTGTGCAATCCGTGGGATGATGGCATCGAATTTCTCGAGCGTCTCGCCCTTGTAGCGGATAACCGGCTTGTCTTTCTCGACAGCGACATAACACTTGGTATAACTAACGATCCTGACCTCGTGACCACGTGCGCGTGCTACTTCTTTGAGCCGCTTCGTCGTATAATTTGCTGAACCGTTCGACAGTATTGCGATCCTCATAATGATATATCTCCTCTTTCATTGGTGGCGTGGTATTTTTCAAAAAATGCTTCTGGGTCCCGCGATAGTTCATCGTTCAATGCCGTTGGCTTTTCCCTAGAGATCACACCTTTTGACACGTCGACAAGAAACTTCTTATTGAGCAGCGTACATCCTATCAGAACAGGATAGGTGTTTAACGACCGATCTGCAAGCGTGAAAGAGCCTCGCAAGCGACGCCCCGCGATCACGATAGGGAGTCGTACGCGATATCTCACCTGACGATGACCACTCGAGCTACGAACGAGATTGACAGTAAAAGATTTCGTGCGATGCTGCACCCCAGTATAATATGGCGAGCCTTTTGCAAATAATACGAAATGTAAATAATGATCCTTATCGATAGATAACTCTGACGCCCATATCGACGACGAATCAGCTCCAGTGTCGATCTTGACCGGTACCTGTCTCATGCCATCACTAGGAAACAACGCCTTGGCAGTTCTGCCGATAACAGTGAGTTGTTCTTGTCGTTCTTTCATAGCTTATTTAGATTATACTTCTTTAGCAATTTATCGACATACAATTTCGGCAAGTTATTGATTGGTTGCCCTTCAGACGGCATCATATGCAATCCGAAACTTGGCGAGGCATTGATCTCGAGCAAGTACCATGTACGACTCGATGCATCGTACAGGAAATCCACCCCCGCAATAAATGCACCACACACGTTAGATATCTTTATCGCTTGATCTATCAGTGCCTCTGGTACTATACCATAACACTCCACCGATCGCCCTCCGGTGCCGATATTCGCAGTGCCCACTACTTGAAAAATCTCCCCAATACCTGGGACATACGATAGTTGCGAGGCAGACAGGAATCGCATCACCGCATCAATATCGATCTTATTCATCTTTTTGGTGTAGGGTGTCTCACCGCGATCGGAGTTATGCATATTCTCATGCTCGATAAGTTCTAGCACGGTGCTCTCGCCGTCGCCAACGACCCGGGCGGGCTCACGACTAACGACGCCGACACATTCATTATCTATCACCAACACCCTGAGATCAGTCCCATCAATCTGTTTTTGGAGTAGAATCTTTTCCGACTCACTACGCGAGAGTGCCGCTTCTACCGCTTGCTCAATTTGACGCGGCTTCGTGATGTTTGTCGTTACGCCGTTACCGTGTGCACCATCCACTGGTTTAATAACTATCCGTTTATTGACTTTTAAAAACTCTTCAGCCTGTGACACACTCTCAAAGGTCTCCGTCTCGGGAACGCTCGTCATACCGTGTTTCTTGACTACCTCATAGGTAAAATTTTTATTTTGTGCAATCGTAGAAAAAGACGCGTTTGCTATATCTGGGTTAGAACCCACGATAACACGCATCTTTCCGGCATAGTTAAAAACCATCGCTTGCGTCAAATTTAGTCTTACGATACTAACATCGATTCCTCGTTCGGTAAGCTCCTGGTAGATTGATTGCGCGGTGATCTTAAGATTCATAGGTAGATACCTAGGCCGCTATCTCAAGCCCAAGACTTGAATTAAATTCACGGTGAATTGAATTCGTTGGGTCGGTCTTTGTCTTTGTCGAATTCATGAAGCTTACACGGTCATCGCGATGCGCCCACATGGACAGCACAGGGAGTACTTTACGACGACCACGTACATAGGCAAGATCCTTGGCGAAGAACAATGCAGGAATTTCTGCCGGTAGATCACTGGGTATACTTCGCTTAATTCTAGAGAATGAGCCTGCCTGGATCTTTTTTTCCTTTGCTATCTTATCCGCTGTTGGCTCTTCACCATCCTTAAGCTTCGTGAGCAAACCAAGACGCCATCCTATCTCCTGTGCTTCTCTCTGGGACCTATTTTCAAACTGCATCAAACCAAGATTTAGATGATGCCTCATGTTCGTTATTGTCCATTGGCTTGACCCGTCTGCTTTTATCGTGCCTTTCATTGTCGCTTGCAGCAATGCACCTAGCCCCTCCTCGAACGTAAGATAGTCTGAGTTTTCACCTTCTAGCAGATCAGTATATATGCCAAAACCGGCAACAGGAGCATCTGTCTTCAACCCGTGGACAGTTCTTCCTGCATGGATGATAAACTCATGTATCGCAATGGCGAACAGATCATCAACCGTGTCAATAGTTTCGGCACGTTCCGCTATCCCAACTCGTAATTCTAACGTCGATGGATCAAAGGAAATATTCGAGGCATCAGGCCTGGCGACGATACGTACTCCAGATGATCGGTCCGGGTCTATGATCGAAAGGAGACTTTCAAATATCGGAATGACGTCCCTTTTGTTATCAATAAATGGATCAATATTTTCAGCCATAGATCTCGGGAGGATGACATGATCCCAATACTTCTGTATGACGTCACGAAACTCTTTGAAATGTTCCATGATTACTTCTCGCGTCCAATCGATAGTGAGCTGATCCATCGCTGGCAGTCGTTTATCACTTGGAGCAAAGCCTTCGACACATTGATCACCATAATTAAACCCATTGATCAGCTCGTCACGAATTATCTCGGCGCTAGGATGCAATTTCTTCGAATCAATAATTGCCCATATCTCGCCCCGGACCTCATCATGCTCGTCCTCCTGTATCTCACCATACAGTTCTTTATTCATTTCGCGATATATTTCAGCAGTAGCAGCGATATCTTCGATCGGTGCGCCATCCTCAACCTGACGATTGAGGCGACATGCTGTTTTGATAAAATACAATTCCGCCAGTCGAAAAGCAGCGGTAGAATACGTCACGTCTCGCTCTAATAGATCTTCAATCTCATCAGTGCGTCGTATCACTTCGTTGAGTGAAATAATCATCGTATCAACAGCTACTTCATCATACAGCTTCTCCTTATATTGGAAGACAATGTAAGGTATCTCACCAACCACAAAACGGTCACGGGATGCTTCTCTCTTCGCTCCATCCGACTCGAAATATTCATACGTTTGTACGCCAAGTGCGGGTGTTTTCTGCGGGTTCAATAGTACATCTAACGGAACTTTCCTCTCTCGAGTTAGTGCGGCTGGTTGTTCGGAGACTGCTTCAGCATTTTGGGTCATAATATTATGATATATATTAACATATATGGACTATATGGTCAATACTAGTCGCGAACAACGCTCATTGTAAGGACCTACTTGGCGTAGATAACATATCAAAATATGCTTTTGGGTGATTTCTGAAAATCGGCTAGGATTTCCTTCTGCCTCTTACTCAATTTCGTCGGCGTATCGACGACAATGCTCACGATATGCGCGCCTCGGGAGCTGCCGCGGAGATGTGGTACACCGTGACTGCTGAGTTTGAAGTCAGTGCCACTCTGCGTGCCGGCGGGGACTTTCATACGCACCTCGCCATCGACAGTAGATACGTCGATCTCGGTGCCGAGTGCGGCGTCGACCATACTGACGTGCTCTTCACTCAGGATGAGGTCGCCTTCGCGGGTGAAATGCTTGTGTGGTTTGACACGGAGATTGACGTAGAGATCACCTTTGGCGCCACGAGCAATCGCTTCACCGCGTTCGCGCAGGCGAATCGTCGCACCATCGTCGACACCAGCTGGAACCTTGATCGTGATCTCTTGTTTGCGTCGCTCAGTACCACTGCCATGGCAGACAGTGCAGACCTTTTCAGGCACCTTGCCTCGCCCGTGACAGGTCTCACAGGTAACGGCTTGCTGGATAGCGCCAAACATCGTGTTCATGACCCGCGTCCGCTGGCCAGCACCTTTGCAGGTCTCACAGGTTTTCATGTCGTAGCCTGGCTCGACTGTCGTGCCGTGACAGTGCGAACATTCATCATCGAGCGAGATTGATATCTTTTTCTCAGTACCGAAGACCGCTTCTTCAAATGTCAAATCGAGGTGCGTCTCGACATCCCGGCCGCGTGCCGGCTGTCGTTGTTGCTGGCCGCCACCCCCGAAAAATGAGCCGAAGATATCTCCGAGACCACCATCACCAAAGTTAAACTCATAGCCTTGACCGTTGCCGCCAAAGCCCTGGAAGCCTTCAAACGGATTGCTACCGCCTGCACCGCCACCAGCCGCGCCCCCGACACCAGCATGGCCGAATTGGTCGTAGCGCTGACGTTTTTGCTTGTCTTTGAGTACTTCGTAGGCTTCGTTGAGCTCTTTGAACTTCGCCTCATCACCGCCTTCTTTGTCCGGGTGATGTTTGACGGCCTGTTTGCGAAACGCCTTTTTGATCTCATCATCACTGGCGGTTTTGCCGATGCCTAATATTTCGTAATAATCACGTTTTGTCATTACTACTAGTATAAAAAATTAGCACTCATTATTCAAGAGTGCTAATTATCTAGTGACGCCAAACTACCCTAGACGCGTTTGGTAACTTTTTTGATCTGGAAATATTTGACGACTGATTGTACGAACAGGAAGAGCCCGAAGACGATGAGCCCCCACATGATCGTGTATGAGCCACCATTTTCAGCCATGGCATAGGTCACGTAGGTGATCAGTGCACCAGCAAGAGGCCACAGTGAGCTGATCGCAATTGATCGCTGAGCCGCCTGAAGTGCTGGATTGCTGTCTTTTTTCATGAACGCCCAGCCAAATGATGCAGCAGCGAGCAGTCCTGTCGCAATTGCACTGAGAAGATAGAGTCCACCTGTCTGCTTGTCCTCATTTTCAGCTACGGCATTTTGTGTGTCAACTGATTTGTTGAATGAGTCGTGACTCGTGAAAAATGCCGTCTCGGCAGTGTTATAGGCATCCATCTTTGCCTCTACTAGTGTAGTATCATCGCCCTCCATCGCAGCGACAAACTCGTTCATCGCCGTCTTGAGCGCAGTCGCTTTTGTCTTGAGCTCTTCCGCTGCAGCGGTGTAGCCTGAGCCTAGCTCAGTGACAAATGTGTGCGTGCTCAGTATATCGAGCTTTGCTGAAGCGGTCTCGGCCTTTTGTTTGATGACATCGATAGTGGAGTTTTCGTTGCTACCCTCTTTGTCAAAGTCATCTATCGCAGCAGTCGCCGCATCAATCACGTTGATATCCGCATCATTGACATACTGCTGAGCTGCGCCAACCTGATGCACAGGCGCAACCGCGAGGCCGATCATGACCAACGCAGCGATGATACATTGTTTCATGCTGTCACTGTAGCGTGCTGAAGGGCGGCTGAAAAGGAGTAAATATCGTATACTAGTACTATGACAAAATACGAAGGAACCAAACTCAGCAAATTTGAACCAATCGACCACGTCGATACACTGCAGATCACCGATATCGAAGTTGGTACCGGCGCCGAAGTCCAGCCTGGCGCAACTATCTCTGCTCATTATACTGGTGCGTTATGCAAAAATGGCGTTATCTTCCAAAGCAGCCATGACTTCGGAAATCCGATAACATTTGGCCTCGACCAAGTGATCCGCGGCTGGACTGATGGCGTTCCTGGCATGCGCGTCGGCGGTTGGCGTCGGCTGGTCATCCCAGCTGCTCAGGCGTATGGCGATCGCAGCCCGTCACCAAATATCCCTGCTGGCAGCGATCTCGTCTTTGATATCGAGCTCATGGCTATCGTGTAGTTTGTAGTAATATCTGTTGGCCATCTGGTACACTGAAGGCATGAAGAAAATTGTTTCAGTACGTGACCTCGCCAAGGTCTACGACGGCAAACGAGTCGTCGATGGCATTAGTTTTGACGTCGAACAAGGCGAAATATTTGGTATCTTGGGGCCAAACGGCGCCGGCAAGACGACAACGCTCGAAATGCTCGAGACACTTCGTTCTATCGACGAGGGGAGCGCTACTGTCTCGGATGTCGATGTCGAGAAACACCCAGAGAAGATCAAGCGCCTGATCGGCGTCCAGCCTCAAAGTCCAGCCTTTCAGGACAAGACAAAAGTCCATGAAGTCATCGAACTGTTCGCCGCCGCCTATGGCAAGCGTGTCGACGCTATGAAATTTTTGCGCGACGTCGACCTCGAGGGTAAAGCAAATGCCTACGTCGAACAGTTATCTGGTGGTCAGAAACAACGCCTTAGTATCACCACCGCGCTTGTCCACGGGCCAAAAGTCTTTTTCCTCGATGAGCCAACTACCGGCCTCGACCCGCAAGCTCGTCGTCACCTCTGGGATCTTATCAAAGAGGTGCGTGACCGCGGCGTCAGCGTCATTATGACGACACACTATATGGACGAAGCTGAGATCCTGTGCGATCGTATCGCCGTCATGGACGAGGGACGTATCGTGGCACTTGATACACCGAAAAATCTGGTCAAATCACTACTCAAACGTGGTTTTACGAAAAAGCAGCATGTCGAACAGGCCAACCTCGAAGACGTGTTTATCGACCTAACCGGAAAGGCCTTAAGGGACTAATATGCCGACATCACTCTATACCATACTGACATTTGCTCGCATCAATACCAAGCGATTTTTCCGCGACAAGGTGTCGATATTTTTCGGCGTCTTGTTCCCTCTCATCTTCTTGTTCATCTTTGGTGGTATCTTCGGCGGCGACAGTGGACCAAACTTCCATATCTCCCTGATCAACCAGTCATCATCACCATTCGCCAAGCAGTTTGTTGAGAAACTCCAAGAAAACTCTGGCTTCAAACTCGAGCTGACCGACAAGAGCCTCGATGATGCCCGTGAGAAGATGGTTCGCTCGCAGATAGATGCTACCGTCATCCTGCCAGAAGACTTCGGTGCAGTAGACGCAAACGGCGTGCCGACAGGACAAGCCACCGTCTACTATACCCAAAACGGCGAGCAATCCGGCCGGGCACTTCAGGCAATTTTTGGCGGCATCTTCCAAGATATCAACCGCGGCATCACCAAAGCCGACGAGCCTTTCGGAGTCAAGGGTGAGCAGCTCAACGTCAAATCACTGACGAATTTTGACTATACCTTCGCTGGCATGCTCGGGTTCGCCCTGCTCGGTATCGGTATCTTTGGTCCGGTCAATGTCTTCCCCGAGCTCAAAAAACAGGGCATCCTCCGTCGACTCAGCACTACACCTCTCAAAGTCTGGCAGTATTTCTGCGCCATTGTCATCTCACAAATAGCTGTCGGCATCATCTCGATCATTGTGATGTTTATCGTCGCACTACTCGTCTTCGATCTCAATGTCGTCGGCAATATGTTCATTCTCATCCCCTACCTCATCTTGAGTATCATGCTACTACTCGGCATCGGCCTCGCGATCGGCGGCTGGGCAAGCAACGAACGCCAAGCGGCACCACTCAGCAACATCGTAGTCTTTCCGATGATGTTTCTCAGTGGTACGTTTTTCCCTCGCTTCCTCATGCCGGACTGGCTACAGCAAATCTCAGCCTTCTTGCCGCTGACGCCTATCATCGACGGTCTCCGCTATATCGTCAACGAAGGTTACACCGTCGCCCAACTCGTGCCACAGCTCGGCCTCATGGCCGCTTGGATCGTCGTCATCTATCTCATCGCCTTTCGTGTCTTCCGCTGGGAATAGACGCTAGGACTTTTCTTGTATGATCATCAGTCGCGTACGATGATGAGCCGTATCGAAGACGGTCGCGCCGAAGCTAATAAGCCGCTGTGTGTCTTCGGCAAGTGTCTGGTTCACGTCAAATAGCGAGTCGGGATCAGTCGATGACACGACCGTGACGGTGAAGACCGGCATGCCGATACAGCGGGCAAATACCCGCTCGGTCTGCGCACCCAGCGATTTATCAGGATCGATTAGTCGAACCATTCGTTTCATAGGATTGATACGAAACTCTTTCTCGTAGAGCGTCGCAAATGTCGCCCCCATCGTAAAATACTCCTGAGCGCGTTTCTCTGGATCGACATGAGAATTAAATCGCATCAGATCCACCCCTGCGTGTTCCAGCGCGATACGATGACGAGTACGTATGACATCGATATCACTATCATCATCCAGTTCGAGACCGCCAATCACCATCAACCAAAACTCCAAATATTCTGACTGCTTCCAGCCAGTATAGCCAAGCATGTATGGCTCGATAGAACTCTCTGGGACTATTTGGTTATCATCCACAAGTTGCGTTGTCAGTAGGATAGCCGACGTCGTATTGCGCTCGATCACGTCCTCGATCTTTTTATTGTGAGGATCATAGAGATGCCCGCCACTCGTGATCACGGTGCTTAGATACGTCCGTCGCTCAAGACCGAGCGACCGCTCGATATGCAGAAAATATCGATAGGCTTCATACGGATCCCATTGCTCACGCAAGGCCTTTGCGGTCAGATCTCGGAGCAGTGGACGATACGAAAATTTCGACATACTACTATTGTATAGCCCTGTTACGTCTACCTCAAGCAATAGCGTTTAGATTGATACTCGGGGTAGTATCCACCACCCACAAAACCAAACTCGCCATCTTCATATCTATCATTGCGATTTGCGAGAGATTATTTTCAAAGTTTTATCTACAATGAATTATGCAACCACTTTCTTAAGTGTTTTTAGTTTACTTACTATACTATCCAGCTGGTATATCGCCTTTAGAATCTCTTTGGTTAGCTCGATTGCAACCTCAAGTTCGTCCTCGCCGATCTCATCAAATTCTTTTAACTCAAGGTGTGCGGCATCATTACCTAGTAGACGTAAGTTATCCATGGCATCAAACAGTGCGTCTGGCAACGTAACTTGATTCCTTAGGGCTTTGATTCTTGCAACCAAGTTTGAGCCATTTGCTCCTCTATCATCGCAAATCATTTCGAGTGTTTTTCGAACCATAATTGCCGACGCTATATAGCATTCATTTGCCTCACACAATAGAGCTTCTTCGAAATTTTGAGATATTGGCTCAGGAATTGAATCATTATTAAAGTCAATCATTATTCTAGGATAGGTCACCAGTCGATTATCTATTTCTTGTATGAGTAGTTGGCCCTGGCAATCCGGCCGAGGGCATTTTCTCACACCTAGTCGAAATCTAACAACGTCCTGACCCACAATGTCGTAGTCATTTTGCCCTGTTCCTACAAAGCCAACCATGTACTTACAGTGCGGACATCGGGCATCAACAATTGTTTGAGACCCGTGGCTATTGTTTATAACTCTAATTTTTTGAATAGTCATTTATGCTCCCTGTAGTAAAAGTGCCGCTTGCGCGGCACTTTTCTTTAATATTTACTTCTCGTCGACGACTTCGCCTTCGACTGGTTCGTCTGATTTTTTATCTTTTTTGCCTTCAGCTTCCTGCTTACCGCTATCCGCTGACTGCTCGGCTTCTTTAGAAGCCGCTTCGTACATCTTGGCGCCGATCGGCATGATGGCGTCGTTGAGAGCCTTTACGGCCGCTTCGAGCTCGTCTTTGTCGTCGCTATCTTTCTTGGCCTCGGCGGCTTTGACAGCTTCTTCGATAACTTTTTTGTCGTCATCACTGATCTTGTCTTTGAATTCGTCGGGCATTTTCTTGGCCTGGTAGATGGCGTTTTCGAGCTGGTTTTTGGCATCGACTGCTTCACGCTTTTTCTTGTCTTCGTCGGCGTGAGTCTCGGCTTCTTTTTGAGCCTTTTCGATATCGTCCTTGCTCATGTTGCCAGAGTTTTGGATGGTGATACTCTGCTCTTTGCCAGTACCTTTGTCCTTCGCCGTTACGTTCAAGATGCCGTTGGCGTCGAGGTTAAACGTCACTTCGATTTGTGGCACGCCACGCGGCGCTGGTGCGATACCATCGAGGACGAATTTGCCGAGAGACTTGTTGTCGTTTGCAAACTCGCGCTCACCCTGGAGGACATGGATCTCAACTTGTGGCTGGTTGTCAGCAGCAGTAGAAAATGTCTCTGACTTGCTGGTCGGGATCGTCGTGTTGCGCTCGATCAGCTTGGTCGTCACACCACCCATAGTCTCGATACCGAGGCTCAGCGGTGTCACGTCGAGGAGCAAGACATCTTTGACGTCACCAGCGAGCACGCCGCCCTGGATAGCGGCACCGATAGCGACGACTTCATCGGGGTTGACACCCTGCATCGGGTCTTTGCCAAAGATCTTTTTGACCTTCTCGACGACTGCTGGCATACGCGTCATACCGCCGACAAGCACGATCTCATCGATATCGCTGGCTTTGAGTCCAGCATCTTTGAGCGCTTTTTCACATGGCTCAGCAGTTTTGTCGATCAAATCTTTCACAAGGTCTTCGAGCTTGGCACGTGTCAATGTGTACTCGAAATGCTTTGGACCATCGGCATCTGCCGTCAAGAATGGCAGGTTGATGTCGACTTGCGGCGTGCTACTGAGTTCTTTTTTGGCTTTTTCTGCTTCATCTTTGAGGCGCTGGAGAGCGGCATTGTCTTTCTTGAGATCGATGCCTTCACGCTTCTTGAACTCTTCGAGGAAATGATCGACGATACGGTTGTCAAAGTCTTCACCTCCGAGGTGCGTGTCACCGTTGGTTGATTTGACTTCAAAGACACCGTCGCCGAGCTCCAGGACTGAGACGTCGAAGGTACCACCACCGAGGTCGAAGACGATGATCTTTTCTTCTTTTTTCTGGTCGAGGCCGTAGGCCAGGGCGGCAGCAGTCGGCTCGTTGATGATACGTTTGACTTCGAGACCAGCGATCTTACCGGCGTCTTTGGTCGCCTGGCGCTGTGAGTCGTCAAAGTAAGCTGGCACCGTGATGACAGCTTCGGTGACTGGCTCACCGAGAAATGCCTCAGCATCGGCTTTGAGCTTACCGAGGATCATCGCCGAGACTTCTTCTGGCGTGTATTCTTTGTCGCCCATCGTGACAGCGACACCGTTGCCGTGCTTTACGATCTCAAACGGCATGATGTCGTGATCTTTCTGAATCTCAGCATCACCAAATTTGCGACCGATCAGGCGCTTGACGCCGTAGATAGTATTCTTGGCGTTCGTGACGCGCTGGCGCTGCGCGACCTGGCCGACGATTCGTTCGCCTTTCTTTGTGATCGCGACGACGCTTGGTGTCGTGCGGTTGCCTTCAGCGTTTGCAATCACCTCTGGCTTGCCAGCTACCATGTAGGCCATAGCCGAGTTAGTAGTACCAAGATCGATGCCGATAATCTTCCCCATTGTTGTTCTCCCTTGCTTGTTATTTATAATGTCTAAATATTGCTTGTGATTAGCACTCCTCGCAGGTCAGTGCCAATTATACTTCTATTGTAAGCAACTAGCACTCTCGTGTCAAGAGTGCTAGTACAGGGGTAAGGTTGAATAATTATTGTTTGGTAACTCTAACCATGCTAGGTCGGAGAACGTCAGCGCCAAATAGATAGCCGGTCTGGAGCTCTTCGGCGATGACCTCGTGCTCGCCTTCGACGTCGTCAAACTGTACCGCCTCATGATATGCCGGGTCAAATGCCGTACCAGGTGTTGCGACGATCTGTGTCAGCCCGAGTGATTCGAGAGATTTTTCGAGATTTTTGACCAGTCCACCGACACCTTGTGCCCAGGCATTATCTTGCAGATCATCTGGCATATGAGTAATCGCTCGCTCGATAGTATCGATGACAGGCAGTAGCTGCATGATGGCCGACATCTTGCCGGTCGCGCGAGCCATTTCTTTCTCGGTATCGACTCGTTTGCGATAGTTCTCAAAATCCGCCCTCACCCGCTGAAGATCCTGGGTCAGCTCGCCGATTTGTTGTTCGTACTCATTGTCTTTCTTTGCCTTTGCCATATTCTATATTCCAAATTCCATATTTTTTATAAAACCTCCTCAAGCATTGCTCCAGTATGACGCACCAGGCGCATGACACGGGCATAATCCTGCCTGGTCGGACCAAGCACACCGATGTAGCTGCGGTCACTGTACGGTGAGCGAAAACGGCTGATGATCAGGCTTGCCTCGGAGCTCTTGCCGACAGGATTTTCGGCACCGATGTAGACATTGAGCGGCTCGTTCGGAGCGGCTTCGCGAAGCCATGGTTCGAGATTGTCGAGGAGACGTGCGACTTGCTGGACGTTATGGCTGCTGCCGACAAATTCCGGTTGCGAGAAAAGATTAGCCATACCGCTCATATAGAGTTGGTCGCCGATAGTCGCGAGACCGAGATTGTGTGTCAGCTCAACGAGACTATCGACAGCGCTTCGGATCGCACGATCAGAGCGATCTGCATGCGTCGCCACGCGAGCATCGAGCGCCCGTGCACCGCGATCAAGTAGCGGCGACTCATCCAGTGGCGCATCGGTGATTTGATTCACGTAAAGACGGTAGCCCTTGTCGGTCGGCACGCGACCAGCGCTGGTATGTGGCTGGGCGATATAACCAGCAAGTTCAAGCTGCACCATGTCACTACGAATCGTGGCGCTACTGACACCAAAAAGTTTCGCTAGCGTGACACTACCGACCGGCTCGGCGATCTCAGCATATTGCTCGATGATAGCAGTAAGTAGTTTTATCTGGCGCTCTGTCATAAGATCATTATAGCCTACGCTGGCACTCAGCGTCAATGAGTGCTAGGCGCTGTCTCTAAGCCGCTCAAGGATTGCTTCGGCCTGTGGTCGCCCGCCCGTGCTGGTCGTATCGCCATCGATAATCTGCGTCACTGACCTGACCGTCTCAGCGAGGTCGTCGTTCATGACGATGCGACAAAGATCAGTTGACAGTGCCCATTCTAGCTCGCGAATTGCACTCTCGCGCCGCTTTGGCCAAGCTGCTAGAAAATCAGTGTCAGTGTCATAGCGTCGTTTGAGACGCTCCATCCACACCTCGAAGCTCGGCGGTATAAGGAAGATCGCGAGGGTTGAGGGAGAATGTTTCTTGTAGTACTGGACGCCCTGGTAGTCGACATCACCGATAGCAGTTTTGCCAGCATCATGGATGCGCTGGATCTCTTGCACTGTTGCGCCATTTATCTGACCATGCACCAGGGCGACTTCGAAGTACTCTTCGTTGGCGATTTTTCGCAGCGCTTGATCACGGGTGAAAAAATAATATTCCCGGCCATCTTGCTCCATGACACCATCATTTTCGCGTGGCGTCCTGGTCGTACTAGTGATGATTCGGGCGAACCGATCGGTCTTTGACAGTTCATCCTGCACTCGGTCTTTGCCGGCACCGGTGATACCACAAAATAGTACGATATGCGCCCGCTCCAATAGTTCGACCGCGTCAGCTGACGGAGCGTAATTTTGTATGAGTGATTGTTCGTCTCGTGATTCCATTTACCTATGATAGCGTGTTCATGCACAGATAACCACTAAATCGGTACGCCCCAGCCGCGAAATGGCAGCAATGCATTGCTCACAAGCACCTCAGCATAGACAAGCTCAGCCCGAACGAGTGGCGAACCTCCAGCAAGTACCTCAGCATAGACGGTTTCAGTCTGCACGAGCGGCGAGCCCGCGGCAAGTACTTCCGCGTAGACACTCTCTGTTTGCATAACTGGATTATTGTACATAACCTCGAGATAATTAGCTTCGATCCGTGCGTTCTGGTTAATGGATCCACCCGCATCGAAATGCGCCGTAACACGGGCCGCGCTGAGACAGGTAGAATAGTACGCGACCTCATCGGTCGTCCCGTTATACGCGAAAAAACCTGCCATCTTGCCGATATAAAAAGGTAAGGTTGCCGAACTCGCAATCGTAAAACTTGCCGCAGTAGATGCTGCAACTTGCCCATCAACATACAGTGTGGCCGTCGAGCCATCCCAAGTTCCGACGACATGGTGTCTCAAACCATCTGAGTATGCTGATGTCGTCTGGAGGGTAAACGCTGGTTGCCATACACTCGTGAAGACCTGAAATATGAGCTGTCCGCTATTGAGATATATACGAGCCGTGTTGGTATTGGCGCTGCCAAAAGCGCCAGCGTTAGTTCGTCCAACAAGGCCAAGCGTGCCCGATGTCGTTGTGCTGAACCAGCACTCTATTGATAACGCGCTCCCGACGTTCATCCATGATGCGGCCGCGATACTACCAATGCCAGCGGTCGTCGAGACAGCCGTATCGCTATCACCACCGAGAAGGCCTGACGCTCCGAGCGTATAGGACCCGGCATACGTGCCATCCCTGCTGTTGCCCGATGAGTCAACGATAGTCGAACCACTCGACTCACCAAGCCTCCAGTAAGCGAGTGGCGAGTCAGCTAAAACCTCTGTGCTATATGACATCTATGCTACCTCGAAACCAGCTTCTAACGCGTTCACACCCGATTGCGTCCATGCTGCCGATGTATTTGGATCTACGATATGGATATTACGTATGATCGAATCAGCCGTCGTGAGCGCTGTCGTTGTCCCGTAGTATACGGTTGCCCCTGATTTGACTGCTGGCTTCAACGAGATCGATGAAACATCAGTTTTCTTGGCAATGATACTATTCTGGACACCGAATATTGTCGTTGTACTACCAACATCCGAGAACGTATAGGTATCTCGATGTCCGGACGTCGTATCCTGCACGTAGTCGGTCGTCGAATACGGCAACTCGTCAACCGTCGTATAGTTCGCACCACTCGAGGGTGTAAACTGCGTTGATGAACCAGCACCATTCGGTGACAAGGTACTTATCCGAACCTCACCAAGAAACGTGTTGTATGGCGCTGAACCAGTTGAATCACAGAGGTACAAATCGTCAAAATAGCAAACTTGGTTATATGCTCCATAGTCACCGATCGCAACTGCATCGATCGTCGTATTTGTACCGCCGTTTTTCGTGTCACCGGTGAAATTGATGACCGTTACGCCGTTCACTCGTACGATACATTGTCCTACGGTATCGTCGATACTGGCGCTTACTTCAAAATAATTACCCCACGCGGTACGCTGCGTCACTGTAGCTGAAGCCAGTGTCGTGCCACCACGCGCGACAGTGAGTGTCGTTGTATTCGTGAATTGCACCGTAAGATGACTCGTCGCAGAGTTGTCACCAAGAATCGTCAGAAATGCTTGATTTGGTGTCGGTGAAGCATCCTGAAACATCGCAAATCCGACGAAGACTTGCGAAACGGGTGCGAATACTTTTTTAAGATATCCCCCAGCGGCATACATATAGACGGATCTTCCTACGCTAAAATTCGTACTCGTCGACGAGCCATACGTGCCCGTACCTGGCGACCATTTTATCAAGTAATCGGCCGCGTCAAAGCCGTCCATAAAAAGCAGTGCCATTACACTGCTCCGATACCTATCTCGATCGCATTGACACCACTAGATGTCCAGGCAGTTGACGTATTTGGATCGACTTGACGTGTATCCGTGATCGTCGTATCACTCGTTCCGGTCGCAGTTGTCGTGCCATAGTAGGTCGTTGAGCCAGATTTGATCGCTGTTTTGCCAGATATATTTCCGGCATCGGTCTTTTTCACCATAGCATTGGTCTGGACACCATAGATCGTACCCGCTCCACCGGGTAGATCACTCGTCGCATAAAGATCCGTCTGGCCTGACGTCCCCGAAACATAATCAGCCGTCGAGTATGGTAACTCGTCAACCGTCGTATAGTTCGCACCACTCGAGGGGGTCATCTGTGTCAATGAGCCGGCTGCATTTGGTACAAGTGTGTGGACTCGCACATCACCGAGAAACGTGTTGTGTGGCGCTGAACCAGTTGAATCACAGAGGTACAAATCATCGATAAATAAAGCTGGGGTGAAACCGGTAAACTTGCCGAGTGATATCGCATCAATATTTGTGCTCGTGCCAGCATTTCTAGTATCACCGGTAAAGTTAATCACTGTCGTGCCATTAACCTTCACGACACAGGTACCCCCAGAGTCAGCAATGGTCGCCGATACTTCAATATATGCACCCCAAGCCAGAGGAGCACCGACTGAGGCAGAGGTGATAACCGTACTTGTACCACGCAGTATATCCAATGTCGTTGAGCTGCTGAACTGCAATGACAAATGTGTTGTTGTGCCCGTATCGCTCCTAATGTCAAGGAATCGAGCCGAACCAGATGGAGTAGTGCCGAATTTTAACGCTAGTCCAATGAACAGCTGACTCGAAGCTGGAATTGTTCTTGTAACATTGTCTCCACTAGTCGCCATATACCACGATCTTCCAGTGGAAAACCGCGTATCGGTATTTGATGATCCACCACTCGAACTGGTCCATTTCGGTCCAGCATCACCCGCATCAAACCCATCCATAAACAAAAGCGCCATAGTATTATTTTACCCCAATCTGTACAGTTAAGTCACTTCCGGCAACGGTGCTACCAACTTGATCGATGTCGACAGTCATATAGCTACCGTTTGCGACGGTGGTAGTGTTCATATTTGATACCAGGCCTGATGTGTTTGTGCTGACAGCAATCGTCGGGCGGTTGGCCTGCGTGCTAAAAATCGTCGTGCCATCGACGTTGATATCGATGATAGCGCTGGAGCCAGTCGGTGCCGTGCCGACGCTAGCGCGGACATTTTGGATCGTCCAGGTATTGCCGCTGTCGTTGTAGAGCCGAAATGTCCCGGTCGTTACGGACAGACTACCTCCATACGAGTACGGAAGGATGGTGCTGATTTTCTGCGTCCCATCAGAATTGTGCGCGACAGATAAATAGTCGTTGAGGACGGTACCCCAAGAGTTATCATCTGATCCGACAACGGGTAGTCGAGACACGCGGCGGGACGCTCCTTAGAAAAACTTACAATTATCACCTATAAGTTTATCATAACCACGATACTACCATCACCCCATATAGGTTATCAATTCGTCATAGCAGTATAGACCACATCACGACTGTATGTATCAACCGCCTTCGTCGTATCAGCACAGGCTCCATACCAAATATCAGTTACTTCGGCACTCGCGGCCGCTGAGGTCGTGAGGAGTGTCGTCGGTGATGCATTAACAGGTATCGTGGCAAATGATAGCCCAGGGATGCTAGTATTCGTCGCTGCACTGGTCGGACCAGCACCAAAACCACCCTTGCCATCGACGCGATAGCCCCATGTATTGACCGCAAGTGACGCTGGACT
The DNA here is from genome assembly GCA_049291395.1 of Saccharimonadales bacterium (SeqCode). Taxonomy (GTDB): domain Bacteria; phylum Patescibacteriota; class Saccharimonadia; order Saccharimonadales; family Saccharimonadaceae; genus JAPUDQ01. The sequence continues at coordinate 47,418 of JBATPJ010000050.1, forward strand.
CGCAAATGACCCACCGTTGCCCGGGATCGTACCAGCAAAGTTCACACCGAGGAGATTTGTCGATGATGAAGTCGAGGCAAGTTGCAGCGTATAGCCTGTCGTCGCACCGGTCGTCACCTGCACGACGTCGTTATTGATCGTGCATGTCGCTGAGCCGGTCGGCGTAATCGCAAGGTTCACCGTGCCAGATGATGTGATCGTGATGCCACACGAGCCATACTGACATTTGCCATACTGCCCTGCACCGTAGTTCAGCGCCGATACTGGACCAAACCAACTCATCGCTATAATACCTGCGACAAATACCGCTATGAGTCGTTTCATGATGATCTCATCTTAGCATGAGCGGCTTGTGACCGTCGACGCAGCCGCCACCACAGGGATATCGCGATACCAAAGAGCGCCCCACCCAGCAGCAATGGGTGGATGATCAGTATCCACATATCGGGAAGCGTCCGAGTCGCACCATAAAATCTAGCCTCACGATTGACGCGGTATACACCAAACACCGTATCGGCACGCCACGTGAGATCGATACGACGCTCGGTTCGCGGTAGTACGTAGCGCTGCAGTGCCTGACTATCCACAGATCGTCCAAAGATGTCATGAACTTCCATAGAGATATCGGCGAGATAGTGCACGCCTCCATCGTTGCGAAGGGTACTCTCCATATCGATTTGGCCACCGAATGAGAACCAGGGACTTGACCGAGCCGTGTAGTCCCCTGATCGCGTAACGTCACCTGGGACCGTGATATAGATGATATGTACCAGCTGATGATGTATCGTCACTCCACCCGCTGCGATACGAGGCACAGCATCAGCGGTAATCGCCGCATAGTACCCCCCGGGCTTCGCAGCACTCGGTATAGACACAGAGTACATCACTTCAACCATCGCCCCAGCACGTAGCTCGCTCGACACTTCAGCACCAATCGTGACCCAGCGTGAGGGGTCATCCTGAGCTGAAATCGGCTGGAGATCCGGGGTGTACTGATCCCCCGAGACACTGTACGGACTCACTTTGAGACTAAGCGTGACTGGCTGAGAGCCTTGGTTCACGAGCGTGATGCGTTGCTGGACGGTGCCGCCCGCCACGACGTCGACATCAGCAGTACTCGGAGACAGCGTGAGTTTCTGCACAGGAGCTGCCACTACTACCGCAGTTGATAGCAACCCTATAAACAACGCATAAAGGGCGCTAACCGCCGTACGTACGATTGCCGTATGACTTGGCCGAGTCTTTAAGGCCTGTCTGCCCGGCACCTGAAATAAATTGCGAGATAAGTCCACCACTCAATAATAGCAAAATACCAACACCGATGTGCTGTAAGAATTCTCCTCGCGACATCTCGCGATCTAGAATAGCTGGTGGACGAATTGTCATGTTGATATGTTTGTTTTTATATAGTATGCAGTTACTAATATACTGTAGCCGCTACAAAAAGCAAGAGCATTATCCGTTAAACGGACTGACTGGCTGATAAAACCCATCGATGGAGCGACGACGGAGCGACGGCGCGAGTCCACGATACGCTACCGCAGGATGCTGCCTCGGTGGCACATGCACCCGCTTCCTTATCGTGATGAGCCCATCCATACTTCGTACCTGACCAGGCTGCTTGCGCTCGATGCTCGGCGTAGTGCGCATATCTTGTAGGCTACCGTTCAGTTGGCGTGATTGCTGCTCGATAAATGTAGTCAGGACAGCTGGCATTTCCGCCGGTTGAGATAATTGCGATACTGCAGGTACGACGATAGCTTGGTGCTGCGGTCGTCGGGAACGGCTCCTAGCCCATATGAGTACGATACCGAGCTGATACATGACTACCATCGGCGACGCGAGTAGTGTCTGGTTCCACGCATCGGGAGTCGGAGATATAACAGCCGCGACGACGAATGATCCGACAACGACATGGCTCTGATACTGCATGAGTCTCCGCGGTGTCAGAGGAGTGATGGTATCGATGATGAGCATCACAAGCGGCAGCTGGAACAAGATCGCACCAGCTAGCAGATACGTCATGACAAATGAGAGATACGAGTCGATGGTCAGCATCGCGCTGATATTTTGCAGATTAAAGCTTGTTAAGAAATATAATGCCGCTGGTAGACTGACGACATACGCGAAGACGACCCCTACCATAGCAAGCACTATCGATGATATCGTGTAGATGATCGCACCTTGACGACGCGCCTTCGGTATCGCGGGCAAGATAAACCGGTAGAACTGATGGACGATGACCGGTAACGCACCGATAATACCGATATACATGCAGACCTGGAT
>JBATPJ010000051.1:0-21985 GCA_049291395.1 Saccharimonadales bacterium (SeqCode)
CCCTGAGGCAGCTCGCTAAGGACGCGTGCGGCAAATTTCGGGTCGAGTTTCTCGACGACGAGACCCGGGAGGGCTGAGCCGGTACCGCCACGCAGGCGACTGGCGTGCCGGACGACTTTGCCGATAGTAACGACGTGTTTGTGTGGGATCATATGCATATATTATACCCCGACCATTTACCATTTACTATTTACCAACTACAATAACAGTTATGCTTATGGCGTTTTTTTCGTGGTGGTACGGCGAGGGGTGGAGGCGCCAGATGGTTCGACTGTCGCGACGCATGGCGGGGCTACTCGATACATTTTCGTTTGATTTGCTACTCCGGACACTTTTCCAACCGTTTCGACAGATATCGTCAGGACGAGTCCAGGGATCACTGAGCGTACAGTTTCAAGCCGTCGTCGATAAACTGATCTCACGAATGATCGGATCAATGATCCGCGTCGTGATGCTGCTGGTCGGGGTGCTTAGTGTCATCGTCGTCGGTCTATTTTGCCTCCTCGAATTACTCATCTGGCCATTTTTGCCGGTCGCTCCGCTTATCGGATTTGTCTTGATGACATCAGGATGGGTACCATGGCAATGACGTTTAACTTCCATAGTGTCCGGGCGCGTCGTGCGCGGTTGAGGCGTATATTTACGAGAACGATAGTGATTGCGCTCGTCGCGTCTGGTGTCGGTCTTGTGCTGCTTGGTATGACATTGCTTGTTTTGGGAAGTGCTGTTGGCTGGTTTGTGCTCGGGGTAGCAGTAGTTCCACTTGCCGTCGCCGAATGGGTGAGCTATGGCTTGTCGCACCTATCGCCGACATCTGGTACAGGGTTTGACGATCTTGCAGAGTCAGAGATGCTGGCCCATATCGCCGCTACACCGACAGCTCAGCAACTTGCCGAGGCCGCCATGCAGACGACGAGTGCACAATTTTTTGCCGTTCGCTTCGGTCTCGCGCCGACGTTTCTCCGCGATATGAGCTCGGCCGATGCATCAAGCGGCCAAGCCGTTATCGATCAAGCCGATGTGATACGTGTCGCGATCGGAGAGAAGGTGCTGACAGGAGGCATGATCGTTGCGGCTCTGTGTGAGACTCAGCCGCAGCTGACGCAGCTTCTGCCACATATGCAGGTCGACAATGATGATCTCGCGAGTGGGGTACGATGGTATCAGCGACTAACCCAGCTCATCGAGGGTGGCAAAAAGCCGCGACGAACTGGTGGGATTGCGCGGGACTGGAGTTTCGGCTATGCCAATACGCTGAACCGCTACGGGATCAATATCAGCGATCGTGTGGCACGCGGTGGGCTGCTCCATGTCCGACTAGATTCGCACGCGTCGGCGCTCAAATTTATGCTCGATACTTTCGGCAACAACGGCCGACAAAACATTACGCTGATTGGCCCCGCCGGAGCAGGCAAAAGTACGGTCGTCCAGGCATTTGCAGAGAGTCTCCTAGCGGCTGATAGCGCCGTGCCTGATACGCTCAAATTTCGCCAGGTGATCAGCCTAGATGCTAGCTCGATTATTAGTGCCGCGAGGTCACGCAGCGAGCTCGAGACGCTTGTAAATCAGCTCCTCGTCGAAGCACAACGGGCAAAAAACATCATCTTGTGTCTCGATGACGCGCAGCTGTTTTTTGAAGATCGCCCAGGCTCGGTGGATCTGAGCTCTGTCTTAATGCCTGTCATCGAGGGTGGCGGGATTCGTATGATTTTGACGATGGACGAGCAACGCTATTTGCAGATATCTCAGCGTAGCCCGAGTCTCGGCTCGCTGCTCAACCGTATCAATCTGTCGCCGGCCAATGAGGCGGAAAGTCTGATGGTGATGCAGGATCAGTTGATCATGACGGAGTTTCAGCGCAAAGTCACCTTCATGTATCAGTCGTTGAGAGAAGCCTACCGGCTGAGCGAACGCTATATGCATGAGCTGGCGCAGCCTGGTAAGTCCGTTCGATTGCTTGAGCAAGCTGCGGCTTATGCTGAGAATGGTCTTGTGACAGCCGCATCGGTCGCCAAGGCTATCGAGGAGTCGAGTGGGGTCAAGGTTGGCCGTGTCGATACTGGCGAGGAGCGCGACAAACTACTCAACCTCGAAAATCTCATCCACGAGCGGATGATCAATCAGACGCATGCTGTCAGTGTCGTCAGTGATGCGCTGCGACGAGCCCGAGCTGGTGTGCGCAACGAGTCGCGGCCGATCGGGACGTTTCTGTTTCTCGGGCCAACTGGTGTCGGCAAGACGGAGCTGAGCAAGGCGCTCGCCGATGTGTACTTTGGCGGCGAAGACCGATTGGTGCGACTGGATCTAAACGAATATGTACGCAGCGAAGACGTCGCGCGCCTGATCACCGATGGCGCGCAGGATCCTAACAGTTTGACCGCGCAGATCATGAAGCAGCCGTTTTCGGTGGTCCTCCTCGATGAGATCGAAAAAGCCCACCCGCAGGTACTCACAACCTTGCTGCAGATGCTTGATGAAGGTATCCTCAGAGATATCAACAACCGCGAAGTGAGTTTTCGTGACGCGATCATCATCGCGACGAGCAACGCCGGTGCCGATACTATCCGTACGTTGATCGACAAAGGGTTTGAGCTGGAGCAGGTCGAAGAAAAGTTTATCAGCTCGCTGATCGATACACAGCAGTTTCGTCCGGAATTTCTAAACCGTTTCGATGAGATTGTCCTCTTCCGTCCGCTGACGCAGGACGAGCTTGTCCAGGTCGTGGCGCTGATTATCGCTGGCGTCAACAAGACCCTGGAGCCACAAAAGATATCAGTACAGCTCGAAGATGCCGCTGCGCGCAAACTGGCTGCTGTTGGTTACGATCCGCGTCTCGGTGCCCGTCCGATGCGCCGTGTCGTCCAGCGCTCCGTCGAAAATCTCATCGCCAAAAAGCTGCTCGAAGGTACCGCCCAGCCTGGCGATATCATCACGATCACCGAAAACGATATTCAGTCGAGCTAATCTGTTATAATTATCGTATTGCGGGATTCGTATAACGGTTAATATGTGAGTTTTCCAAACTCGAGATGGGGTTTCGACTACCCCATCCCGCACCACGAAAAAATACCTATGGCTAATAGGTATTTTTATGTGGTGCGTACAGCTCATAATGATGAATTTAGCTGTTGTGACGAATACTAAGAGCCGAAGATTTTGCTCAAGAAGCCAGTCTTGCCTGGTCGCCAGCCAGCTTGGGTTAGGTAATTGAAGAGCGGCTCTTTTATTTCGGATGAATTGAACTTGAATTGATAAGTTGGGCCGCCAACTGTCGTTTGATTTTGCTTCTGATGAGCACTGCCGAGGCCGAATCCAAACTCTTTTTTCACCATATGGCCGCTGAATCCTTCAGATTTTGTCCCAAATGTAACTTGACCAGATAGTGGGTTGAATGAAATGCCACTATTGCTTTGAGATTGGTGATCCTTCGAGGTAAAGGTATGCGTTGCTTCATCGAGGGTGACTGTGACGCGAAATTCCTTATCAATGTTGCCCGCTGCGAGTGGTGCAGCCCATGTCGCATCGAGGTATTTCCACTCTCCGATAATTTGGTTACCCTCCACACGGTAGCTGAATGGTTGTTCGGATTTGTTTAATGTTTCAAGCGAGCCGAGGGTCTGTTCGAGGGTATATGATTGCATATTACTCTACCTCGGTGTCGAGAGGTGTTTCTGATGATCTAAAATTAATGACGCGCCAGTTGTCATCATCTTTCTGTAACTCGACCTTGATGTACGCTGTGGAGCTGGCGGGAGTCTTGATAGTGTAGACGAGTACTGCAGTCTGCGCGCTTCCTGATGAGCTCTCGATGGCACGACCGGTAACAGTCTCTTCTCCTTGAAGGGTGGGTGCGATTTGCTGGACAACGTCATCAAGTTGTATCTCTGTTGTCGATGCTTGAAATCTTTTGGCTGTTAGCCCGTAGGCAGCACTTGTATTACTCGCTTGGAGATCGTTGACGAACTCGTCACTGACTTTTTGTGCGGCCGATGTGGCGGCGACAGTTATAATAGTCACAACCAGAATGAAGACTACGAAAACAGCGACAACAATGCCGATGATTTTAAGCCACTTCGGTATGCGTTTTTTCGTCGATGGGGCTGATATTATTGTTGTTGGCTGGGTGTTTTGTAGGGGCATATAGTACTTTTTCATCCTTAAGAGTTATATCGTGAGCCAATAGTAGCACTATCCGTGAGTTGATGGCAATATCTAGTGAATGAGTGAGTTGATGGTACGCTGGAGTGTCTCATCGGATGTATCATTGAGATTTAGGCTAGCATTGTCATGATGATAGCTTCGTAGAGCCTGTGGGTTTTTTGATAATATTCTTCCGACTGGCGGGCGAAGTGATTCATGCCGAAGCCTTGGTTTACCTCCATAACGATACGTGATCCGTCGGCGAGCTTGGCGATGTCAACAGCTGACAGGCGTAGTCCGAGGCACGACTGTGCACGGAGCGCTAGTTGCTCGAAGGTGGGGTCAACCGTTACGATCTGCGCTACCGCGCCGCGGCTGAGATTAAACATTGGCAGACCATCGTTGTTTCTAGGGTGCGTCTTCTGGTATGTCAGTATGATGCGACCATCGAGTACGATGTAACGGTATTCACTCGCGATGTCGTAGCGAGGACAGAGAGCCCAGTCGCCGGTGGGCTGCTGCATGACATACTGACGGGCTGCGTCGACCGTATCAAACGGCATGACACCGACGCCACTACTACCCGAGAGTGGCTTGGCAACGACATTCGTGAGCGAGTCAGGAGGGCTGATAAATATGTCACTGATAGAGGAGCGAACGAGATAATGCTCGGCAGCAGGTATGCCAGCATCGCGCAGTGCAAGGTAGCAGCCGACTTTGTCATTTGCGAGATACGCGCTCGCGGCGGGATTGATATCAAACACGGGGCCCACAATCCATTTCATGATATCTGCTTTTTTGAGTCGTAACACCCAGTCGTCAGAAAACGATGCGTACTCGATATCGTGCGCGGTACAGATATCGCGGACAATGCGTGGCAAGACCCGATCGGTAAGAGAATTATGCTGCATGTATCCTAGTATACCCCTGATCTGTTAAAATATTGACAAGGTCTTGTCGTCTGTCCTGTGAGGAAAAGAGCAGCCCGAGCGAAAATCGCACTTTTCGCCCGGCGCGATGAGAAAAACGTAGTTTGTCTCATAAGGCCCCCGCCGTGCCCCGGTAGCTCAGTGGATAGAGCAAGAGACTTCTAAGCCATCATGACTATCGCCGCTGGTTCGTTTGAACCAAGTATGCACCTTCCAGATATGATTACGCCCCGGTAGCTCAGTGGATAGAGCAAGAGACTTCTAAGCTTTTGGCCGCTGGTTCAATTCCAGCCCGGGGTACCATATAAAATATCCTCGATCGAGGATATTTTATATGGTGAGATCGCTTAGGCGTTTTTGCGCTTGTCAGCTTTGATCTTTTTCTTGAGGGCGCGTTTACGGTCGGCACCGTGCCAGCTTTTGTGCTTTGCCATGATAAATCCTTCGTTGATAATATGTATTGATAGGTATTATACCATAGTTTGAACAGTGGTCAGCGCTATCATACAAAACCTGCTATGATAGAGCTATATATAAGGAGGGCATTATGCAGGAAAATAGCGTCATGCGTATCGTGTACACGGTGTTTCTGGGCGTGCTGATCGCGGTCTTTGTCGGAGTCGGTATCAATACATTTTATGAGGCACCGACGCCGCCGAGTACTGACATATTTACGACGCCAAACAAAGATGAGACAGCTCTACAAGAGCAACAAACCCTGTATAACTCCCAGTACCTTACCTACAATGAAGCAGCGAAGTCATACAGCCGTAATGTATCCATCATCGTGTTGATCTGTGCCGTCATCTTGGTCGGGCTGAGTCTGTACTATGAGAGACGATCATCGATTATCGCCAACGGCGTGATGCTGGGCAGTCTTTTTACGCTGCTCTATGCAATCACGCGCAGTATGATGTCTGAGGACACCAAGTATATCTTTGCTGCGACGACGGTTGCGCTTGGTGTGGCACTGTTCTTGGGCTATCGTCGGTTTGCCGAGACGAAATCCACGACACCTGGTAAGAAAAAGAAATAAGCTATATCATTTTTTAACTTTAGTGTAAAATGATAGCAAGTACTTACGTAACACACACATCATGCATAAACATATCCCCAGCGGACTTCTTGTACTGCTCGCAGTGATGACGGCGGGTCTTATGATGTGGGCGGCGAGCCTCAATGTCGTCGCAGCGACAAACCAGCTCAAGCTTTATCTGACGCCAGCTTCTGCTTCGCTGACAACAAACGGTTCGTCATCATTTCAAATACGACTGAACAAACAGACTTCGTCCAAGGTAGACTATGTCAATGCCGAGCTACGGTATCCAGCAAATCTCGTCGAAGCCACGAGCGTGTCGAAAACAAATAGCCACTTTAACGCAAATGGTGGGCCGTCGGTATCAGTCAACAACTCGACGGGCATCATCGTTGTCACTGACCAAGGCGATAGCTTGCTGACACCGGCTGACGTACTGGTTGCGACAGTGACCTTTCGCGCAAAGACCGCAGGATCTGCGAGTGTCACTTTCACGACGAACAGCCAGGCGGGGAACTTACTCGGTGCAAACAACGTAAAAAATTATCTTGATAGTACTACAGGAGCGATCATCACGATCACGCAACCAGTGACAACGGCACCACCACCTCCTCCGACGAGTTCACCGACGGCTCCAAAGACGCCAGCCACACAGGCGCCACACCTTCTTCAGAGACGCCTGCCGTAGACATCACAAATAATTCTCCGATAACAGAGAATCAGACAACGCCGTCGCCCGTGTCCTCTACAAATCCATCTCAAGCCACAAAGACAGCGACGACCGGGAAATCGATATGGAGCTATTGGCCGTGGATGGTTGGTGGGGCGGCACTACTTACGGCGGTGGCGGGAGCAGTATTTGTCGTTTTCAGAAGGCGGCAAGCCGCACCGGGAGTAGTGCTGTTACCCGAGGTGACCGATGAATTGGATGTTGGGCTGTCGTTACAGGACGATGCAAGCGTCGTCGATGATATATTTTCATCATATCAATCCGTGATCGATGCTGAGCCTATAGCCGAATTACCCATAGACAGTCCGTCGGCACCTGATGTTGTCCCGTCGCAGATTGAAGGGATAGAGATCCAGCCGCTCGAGCCAGCCATGCACTCGCCGCTGGCCAGTATCGTAGAGTCTACCGTCGTTGCGCCGCAGCCAATCGTCGAACCGATAGTTCCGGAGGTGAGCGCTATGCCGGTTGTTGAGAGTGCCGTCTGTCGAGCAGCCCGCTCTCCCGCCAGCTCCTGTTCCCGAAATACCGGCTGTGCCGCCTCCTCTAAATCCATCACAAAGTACCGGTGAACCTGATGATATACCGGATGTGTTCGAGGTTGGTGCGGCACGTTTTCAAGCCGAAGGTCTCGCTGATCAGCTTCGTCCCAGCTCCGCACGATAAGACACTTGTGTTTACTCGCACAAAGCGCTACTCTTTAAAGAGACACGCTCGGTCACTTCTTTGAGCGATAATCTCGACAAAGCCCCCGCCGAGTATGAGCCGGCGGGGGCAAAAAAATGTGACAAATCCGCCTCTGTTTGGTACAATGATCTTTGTTTTGATGACGGCCTGGCGCGTCATCACATCATGGCGGACGTAGCTCAGTTGGTTAGAGCGCTGGTCTGTGGATCCGGAGGTCGTGGGTTCAAGCCCCATCGTTCGCCCCATATAAAAACAAGGACCTTTTGGTCCCTGTTTTTATATTATGCTAGCTACGGCCTGAATCCGCGGCCAAGGTCGTGGGTGAGAACTGCCAGCGCTTATGGTATTTCTCTTTCCCAAATCTATGATAAAATAGTCACATAGCGAGTGACGAGTAAACAAAGACTATGAAATACAACTATCAGAGTGGGGTCACTAAGACCAAGAAGCGGCAGCCTATACTTATGGTTGTACCTATCCTGATGCTTATCAGCGGCTCATACCTGCTATTCAACGCCGTATCGCCTGGACTGCCGACAACACTGAGCACAGAGGTCGCAGCCGTCACAAAGACGCTTGTGCAGCGACAACCATCTCTCGACAAAAACCGATTATACGTCCCGAAGATTGGAGTTGACGTAGAGATCGTCGTAGGCGTCGATGACAAGACGCTTGAAGGCGGTGCATGGCACCGTGTACCGCAAAACGGTGACCCTATTGAAGGGGGCAACTTTGTCCTAGCGGCTCATCGGTTCAATCTCGGGCTCACTCCTGATCAAACCCGCGCCAAATCTCCGTTTTATCACATCGATAAGCTCCAAGTAGGTGACGATATCTACGTGGACTATCATGGTGTTCGGTATGCCTACAAAGTCTCGAACCACTTCAAAGTAGCCGAGGATGATGTCTCGATCGAGGCGACTACGGCGACGACGAAACTGACGATGTACTCATGTGACTTGCAAGGACCAGCGGCTGGTCGGGAAGTTATCGAAGCGAATCCGATCGGCACGGTAGCCTGGACCGAGAATGGTCCGAAGCTAAAGACTAATTAACGGCTGGATGTCGGCGCCGATAGTGTTGAGGCGGGCGGCGAGCTGCTCGTAGCCACGGTCCATCTGGTAGACATTGCGTAGGATCGACGTGCCTGGTGTCGCTAGCATTGCGAGCAGTACGACGACAGTTGGTCGAAGCGCTGGTGGCGCGACCATCTCGGCTGGCTTCCATTTTGTGGGGCCGGTGATGTAGACACGGTGTGGGTCGAGGAGCTCGACCTGGGCGTTCAATGCATTGAGATCCATGAAATAAATCGCTCGGTTTTCATAACTCCAGTCATGGATGAGTGTTCGGCCTTCGGCCATTGTCGCGATGAGTCCGAGGAAGGGAAGATTGTCCATGTTGATACCAGGAAATGGCAGGGCGTGGATCTTGTCTTTGGGTGCGACAAGGACGGAAGGTTTGATTGTGACATCGACGAGACGAGTTCGGCCATTGCGCGCCAGGTACTCATCACTGAGTGCGTACTGGAGGTGCATACCTTCGAGTGTGGCGAGCTCAAGCTCGAGGAACTCGATCGGTGCACGTTTGATTGTCAGCTTTGAGCTGGTCACGATAGCTGCGGCGATGAAGCTCATGGCCTCGATCGGATCTTCGGATGGAAAGTACTCGACATTTTTCTTGATAGATTTGAGGCCATGGACTTTTAGGATCGTGGTACCGATACCATCGATCTTGACGCCGAGCTTCAAGAGATAGAAGCACAGATCTTGCACCATATAGTTGGGGCTAGCGTTGCGGATCGTCACTTCGCCGTCGTAGAGAGCAGCGGCCATCAGGACGTTTTCGGTTACGGTATCGCCACGCTCCGTGAGGACGATAGTCTTACGCGGAGTAGTTTTCTTGACGGTTGCCTGGTAATACTCGGTTTCGGCTTCGACACTAAGTCCAAAATATTTGAGGCCGTCCATGTGCGGTTCGACGGTGCGTGTACCGAGGCTACAGCCACCGGCGTAAGGCAGGCGAAAACTTTTGTACTGGTAGAGCAGTGGGCCGAGAAACATGATGACGGTGCGGGTCTTTTTGGCGGCCTCGATATCCATGTTTTCGAGCTGAAGGCGGGCAGGAGGGGTGATGAGGAGGTCGTTGCTGCCTTCGAGCCATTTTGTTTTGACACCGATACTGTTGAGGACTTCGATGATGCGGTTGACTTCTTCGATACGGGCGACGCGTCGCAGTGTCGTCGTGCCTTTGTTGAGCAGCGCTGCGCAGAGTAGGGCGACGGCGGCATTTTTGCTCGTCTTGACCTCGATCTCGCCGTGGAGTTTGCGTCCACCGTTGATCTCAAGGTTGTTGCCGGTCGTATTGAGCGAGACGATATCGCTACTGAGTACTTCGCCGATACGAGCTAGCATCTCAAGGGAGACATTTTGGCCGCCGTTTTCCATGCGGTTGACCGCACTCTGGCTGGTGTTGAGGGCGAGGGCGAATTCACTCTGTGTCAGGCCACGCTCGATACGAGTCTGACGAATCAATGCCCCGATTCGTTTTTTGTAATCACTCATACTGTGACTTTATATCATCCATGATATATTGTCAAGCAGGTGCAGTAGCAGCCTCTCGGTGGTATAATTGCTCTATGATTTAATACGCGTAACAACTCGAGTGGGAATAGCAAAAATAGCGAGGAGGGACTCTCATGAAAGATGTTGCGATAGCAAAACTTATAGAACAAGAAACAGTCCGTCAGCGTGACGGACTGGAGATGATACCAAGTGAAAACCACACATCCGGTGATGTCATGGCGGCACTGGGCTCACGACTGACTGACAAATATTCCGAAGGCTACCCAGGCATGCGTTACTACGGTGGCTGTGAGTATGTCGACGCGGTTGAAAATCTCGCTCGTGATCGGGCGAAGGCGCTCTTTGGTGTCGATCATGTGAACGTCCAGGCGTATTCTGGCTCACCGGCCAACCAAGCAGTCTACTTCGCGCTCTGTGACCCGGGTGATACCGTCATGGGGCTCGCGCTCTACTACGGTGGCCACATGACACATGGTCTCAAGGTGAATTTTTCGGGGACGCTGTATAACTCAGTCCAGTACCAGACTGGCAAAGATGGCTACCTCGACTACGAAGCGATCGGTACGCTCGCCATGGCGAATAAGCCGAAGCTACTTGTCGTCGGCGCGACGGCCTATCCACGGGTCTATGACTGGCAGAAGCTGCGCGATATTGCTGATGGCTGCGGGGCGTTTCTGCTCGCCGATATCTCGCATATCGCCGGTCTGGTCGTTGGTGGTCAACACCCCAGCCCGATCGGGATCGCCGATGTCGTCACGACCACGACGCATAAGACGCTGCGCGGTCCACGTGGTGCGCTGATCATGGCCAATGGCAATCCCTCGACCCCGCTGAAGAAAGTCGAACGAACTCGTGAAAATATCCCGACGTTGATCGACCGTGCCATCATACCTGGTCTGCAGGGCGGCCCGCACAATCACCAGACGGCGGCGATTGCGGTCGCACTTCACGAAGCATCCCAGCCGGCTTTCAAAGATTACGCCGCCCAGATTGTCAAAAACGCCCAGCGTCTGGCGACTCGACTCGATGCCAAAGGCTATCAGCTCGTGACTGGCGGCACGGACAATCATCTCCTGCTGATCGATATGACGAACAAAGACGTGACGGGCAAAGAGGCCGAAAACGCACTTGGTGCGGCTGGCATCACGGTCAACAAAAACACCGTGCCCTTTGACCCTCGTCCACCATTTGACCCAAGTGGTATTCGTCTCGGCACGCCAGCTCTCACGACTCGTGGTCTCAAAGAATCCGAGATGGACCTGGTCGCTGACTGGATCGACGCCGCTATCACACATCGCGGCGACGCCAAGAAGCTCGCTGCACTTCACGAAGAAGTGACCGCTCTCACCAAAAACTTCCCATTGCCGAGCTAGGAAGCCTTTGCGGCTGATAGGTTGATTATTCTTAAAATTCGCCGAGGAATTTGACTTCCGGTTCGAGGTCGATCGCAAGCTTGTCTTTGACCGTGCCAACGATCTCTTGTGTCACGTCGTAGACTTCGCGTGCGGTAGCGCCATCGAGTGTGGCGAGTTTGAGGACATGGCTAGGGTGTAGCTCGACGTGGTCCCAGCGCTGTCCGCGGTGAAATCCAGCGGCCAGCAGTACGTGGGCGGCGCTGGCACGCTGCGCGTTGCCACCATGGACGATAGACTGATTGATGATGCGCTCGAGTGTCTTGCCGGACTCGTCGAAAGCAGCCAGTTCTTTGGCCTGATCGACACTGACCATTGGATTTTTGAAAAACGACCCCGCAGTGTGTTCGGTGACTGGCTCGCCAGGGTGATAGATTGACCCGCCGCGCCGTCTCGTCTCGATGATGATGTCGCGGCAGTGCGCGAGGGACGTATGATCGAGCCCGAGCTCGTCGGCGATCATGAGTGCCGTATCGTAGGTCAGTGGCTTGGTTCGCTCTGGGGATAGTCGGAAGGCAGCGCGTAGGACGAGGTGTTGTGGCTCTGCTTGGAGTGAGCTTTGGCGATAGGTCATCTCGATGTCGGCCCGTGGGACACGCGCAATCTCGCGTGTCGCTGTATCGTAGAGTTCGATCCATTCGAGCGTATCGGAGATCTGCTGACCGTAGGCGGCGATATTGCCCATGACGGCACCGCCGACGCTGCTCGGGATCTCGCTCATGAGCTCGACACCCCACAGGTTGTGCTCGATTGCCGTCGTCACGAGGCCGTCCCACCAGACGCCGGCATCAGCGATGAGTAGCGTGTCCTCGACGCGTATCTCACCACCGCGCCACATGATGGTCGTGCCTGGCAGGCCCTCATCGCTAATAAGCGCATTGCAGCCATAGCCCAGGAACCAGACCGGCCCGTCGGCCTGCCGAAGCGCCTCCACGGTCTCATCGTATGTCTTGGTCATGACAAGCGTCTCGGCCGGTCCACCGACGCGTAGGGAAGTATAGGGAGCGAGGGGTTCATGGTGCAATATATTCATGACTATCAGTATAACACCCGTCATCTGTTATAATATGGCTGGTGCGTGATATAAGCACCCGTAGCTCAGTGGATTAGAGCGTCTGTCTTCGGAACAGAAAGTCGCAAGTTCGAATCTTGCCGGGTGTACCAAGAAAAAAGAGTTAGCTAGTCTAGCTCTTTTTTCTTGGTTATATTTCGATAAGATTTGAACTTGCGACAGGGATTTTCGAAGAAAAGACCGTCGTCGCACGTTCGGCGTAGCGCCGCGCCGAAAAGAAAGCAGCGCGACTATTTTCTTTTCAAGCCAGCGGAGAAGGGCGGAGCCCGCTATCTTGCCGGGCATGCCAGCACTGCTATCATAGTAGAACAATGAGAATCGCCGATCATACCGATAAAGTCGCGCTACGCACGCTCTACAATCAAGCCGTGCGTCATGCTAACGAGGTAGGGCATATCGACTGGTCATCACCGTTTCCGATGAAACTTGTAGATGAACTCATCAGGACAAATGAGCTCTATTGCTTTGATGGTCGTGACGGTATCGATGGGGCGCTGCGTGTTTCCGAGCGGCCAGACCGGCGGATATGGGCGGATGATAAGCCGGCTCTGTACGTATCAAAAGTAGCGACTAGTGACGCGACGAGAGGCCAGCGGTATTTCGAGACTATCATGCTACCGTGGGTAGTTTCGGTGGCCGGGCCGAATAGAGTGATTCGGCTTGACTGCCTGGCGGACAATGGTCGCCTGAAGGCATATTATGCGCGACTTGGGTTTGTGGGATTGGCGGACGTGACATTTTATTCAGACAAGCAACGCCGCGATATCACCGTGACACCGTTTGAGCTGCACGCAGTATAAGTCATCACCCTACTCGTGTACAATGAAACTCATGAAACGAAAGTTTGACACGATCCCAGAAGAAATCGCGCGGCGCAGTCATTTTATTTTCAGACTAGCGAAGAAGGTCTGAGCCCGCCATCTTACCGAGTGAGCTATTTCTATACGGCGTAAATATAACGACAATAATATCGCTGTATTGTCGTTATATTTATTATTCGATTTCTTTGTAGGCGGCGAATTCAGTTGCGTCGAGGATGTATCGATATGCGCTGATAATGTCTGGGTTTAGTGGATCATATTGTGCAGCAATCTTGGATTTGGAATCACCGTATTGCATTTTGCCCCATGGAGCAAGTATGGCTATCTTTTGTCCGGTTGGGTTATCAATAATTCGAGCCATACCCCGAGACTGGAACAGACCGGCTTCATCGGTTTTCTCATAAAGTCTATTAAATTTCCAGCCCGGGAGAATAAAATTCGCACCGTTTATACCAGTCACGACATAGTCGTCTTTACTGGTACTGTTACGACCTTCCTCTATGCCGTCAGGCGTAATAGTTACGACTATTTCGCCAGGCTGAGCGACACGAGCTTTTACGACAGCATTTTTTCGATACACAGGTGCCTCGTTAAGTGCCGCAGCAAACGTATTATCTGAGAGATCTAGAAATTTGGCGCCATTTTTGCGAGCTTCGTTTTTAAGTAGCGCGAGATTGTGCGTTTGCTTCGGGTTCGCATCTGAATTTGGATATTGTCCGACGGGGTCTAGGTCCTTTGATAGTAGATTGCTCATATAGCAGATCCTCTGCTCTTTATTCTGAATGGGATTTGAGATGATAATATCACACCTATGTCATATATAAATACCAGTAGGGCTTCATATATTCATACAATCGATCTTAGCCCGGGGGATGGAGCGCGCGTGAAGATAATGCTGACATTTTTCTACCCTATGACTCTGTAGGTGTACAATGAAACTTATGAAGCGAAAGTTTGACACGATCCCAGAAGAAATCGCCAAGCGGTGCGTTGCCGAAGTGATGACGCGTATCGAGGAGATCGAGAGTGAAAAAGTCGGCATCATAGCGGCTGAGGACGTGATCGATATCGTGCTGCAAAACTACGGTCCGGAGATATACAATCTCGCGCTAGCTGATGTAAAGAAATTGCTCCAAGAGCAGCAGCTCGATACCGAGGCGAAGATCGATCTGCTCGAACAATTTGGATAAGACTACCCCCAGATTCTGTTACTTGGAGGCTGATAGGAAGGTATCTAGGATTTGAGAGGATAAGCTGGTACATTTAGGGTTAGATGTTAAAAACAATTATGCACAAAGACTTGGTAAATATTACGGTTGCCAATACGCTACGCAATTTTGGTGGTGCGTTGGTGGAAGTTTTTGTGCCGCTACTACTATTGGCTCATGGGTTTACGCTGGTGGAGGTAAGCGGATTTTACTTGTTGTATGCAGTTGTGAAGTTAACCATTAATTATCCAGCAATGCGTATCACAAACAGATTTGGCGCTCGACCTAGCCTGATTGTTGCAAGGTTGTTTTATATCGCATATCTATTGTGTCTTATCGGCATCGTTAATAACGGAACAACCCAGCTCATATGGATGATGGCCTGCTTCTTGTCGCTGACGAATGCGTTCCAGTGGAACGCGCAGCACGTACACGTGTCGCGAGTTATAGATATGGAACGGAAAGGCAAGGATATTGCCAGAATTGACTCGATTAATCTGTTCGCGGCAAGTATCGCACCCGCCGTCTCTGCAGTGCTTGCTATTGTGCTTGGCAGTGTCTGGCCACCCATCTTCGCTGTAGCTTCAATTTTGCTAAGCCTCGTCTGGTTGCGCAATCTTGATACTGAAGCTGGCGGTCATGTGCGAGAGGCATCAATACATTATAGTTTGAGGCACGCGCCACGTCGTGATTTGGTGGCGAATTTTGCTTACAATTTTCATACAGCAACCGGGATATTTATTTGGCCTATGTACCTCGCTCTTATGCTACCGAATGTCGGTTCTATCGGAGCGGTTACAACAATTGGTGCGATTGGGGCTGCAGTATTTTTGCTCTTTATTGGCAATAGAAATGACACTGTTGGGACGGCGAGAGTATTGCGAGAAGGGTCGCTCGCTACGTTTATCGCGCATATGTTAAGGCTGGTTCCTGCCACAGTTACCTCAATTAGCGTTATTAACATTGTATGGCTACTAGCGCTGCGGTATCAGCAAAACCCATGGACGAGCGCCTACTATGCGCACACAAGAGAACGAGGCGTAAATTATATTCTCTCTATGGAAATAGCATGTGATGTTGCATATGTATGCTTATTTTTGCTTGTATTAATTATATTTTCGACGCTGGGCTACCAGACAGGTTTCACGATATTATTTATACTAGCAGCATTTGTATCACTGCTCTGTACACGAATTACTCCAGTAGAATCGTAGGTTGGTTGCAGCTCGTATATTGATATTGAAGCGTCTACGCTGTAGCCAATTGAGCTAGCCTACTTCAATGAGTTACAATTAACAGCAAGCCCCGTTAGCTCAATTGCCCAGGCGAAGCCGGTAGATGATATGAAGCGTCAACGCTCTATCCAATGGAGCTACGTTATCACAAAATAGTTTACAATTGTATATAAGCCCCGTTAGCTCAATTGGATAGAGCGTTGGTTTCCGGTACCAAAGGTTGCAGGTTCAATTCCTGTGCGGGGTACCAAGCATCAGTGTTTTATATTTTGTAGAGTGTTTTTACTCTACTCCATGAATCTTGATAATAACAAATCCCGATTTAACGGGCTGATAGATGAATCCTGGAGCTAGCGGAGGCAGGGTTGGTCTATTGACCATCCCTGCCTCCAAGAGCTTCCGTTCCGTCATCAACGGAATAGGCGTTCCCACTCAGCCTTGAGGCGGTTCCGCTCAGACATGGCGTCTTCGTAGGGGGTGTACTCCGACTGGGTCGCTTTCAGGCTGGGGGTTGGAGCCGGTTCGCCGTCCACGGCCAAGATGGCGTAAACGGGGCCGATGTAGCCGATCCACTCCTGATGACCTTCGGTGTGGACCTCCAGGGTCAACCGCGACATGAACTCTTCGAGATTGAATTTGCTGGACTGTGTTCCACCGAAGCGCCAGTCACCCCAAGGGGTCCAGAGCTTGCTGGGATGACCGTAGTAGAACTCCAGATAGAGCCCGGCGATGGTCTGGTTGCTGTCGGGGCTAACTCCTCCCTTGCGGTACCCCGCACTCCGGTCGAATTGACCAGTGGAGCACTTGTCGTAGATCTCGGCGATGCGCTTAATGAGGTGCATGAGGCGGACCTTGTCTGCCTCGTTGAGGGGACTCGTTGTGGTTGACATCGGAACCTTTCCTTGATTGACGTTGTTCTGTTGAGATATAGATAGGCAAGATGAGTCATTACCATCCCATAACTCAACAGAACTAGGAAGCTCTTTTTAAGGTACTTTGGAGAAGAATCTCTACAAAGTATATATAATTATAGCATAAAAGAATAAAAAAGTCTATATGTCTAGCAATATTGATACGTTCGTAGTGTATCCACCAAGGGGTACCATGTGCTTATGATTTCAGAAAGTGTTACTATCAAGTTATGAAATACATCGTCATCGTCGCAGTAGCAATCTTGATATTTTGTGGGATCGCAGTGGGTTATACTCTCGGGATAAATAGTCAGGACTCTAACGACACATCGCAATCAGGCTCATCGCGTTCAAGTGCAAACGCCACGGTACTCGACCAGAGCAGCAAAGGCTTGACGACTGTCTCGCCGAGCATTTACGAACAGACCGCTACGACGGATTTGCTACTCTCAAACAACGATATCGAGACGCTACCTTCTCAAATGGGCAAAATGACAAATGTCGTGGTCTTTAAGATCGATCACAACCACTTGCAGGGAAGTCTCATCGCCGAAATTCGCCAGATGACGAAGCTCGTGGAGCTTGATGTGAGCCACAATGACATGACGGGCATACCAGCCGAGATTGGCCAGCTGAGCCGATTACAAAAACTGGACTATAGCTATAATAAAATCAATAGTTTACCGAGTGAGCTTGCGAATTTGCACGGGACACTCAAAGAATTTGACCTCACTGGCAATCCTCTCAGCCAAGAGACGATTAGTAAATTAAAATCGCAGCTACCAGGTACGAACATTATATTTTAGTATCTGTTGCAAAGGGTCTACTCGGCAGTAAAATAATAGCCAGTCAGACCCTTCTCGTAGCAAATATCGAAGGTGCCTGCTCCATTTTCGCTTTTCGGTAAATTAAACGACACTGTATCGCCAATTTTTACCTTTGGAACCTCGACACAAGCTTGGCCTCTGCTCTCGGGAGATAACGGGGTATTTAGATAGCCGGTTGCGTTGATCTTGTATTGATGTCCAGCTTTATCTTGTGCTGTGATTTCGTAATATCCGTCTTCAGATTGATTGGGTTTATCGATGATGTTTGTGACCGTGGCCAAAATATGGCTGCTGGCTAATTTTGTTACACTCCAAACTAAGATAGCAATAACCACAAAAACAAATACTAGCCAGAGAATCATTTTTGGTTTGTTCCTCATAGGGTAAGTATAACAAAAATTATAAGAAGAAAATCAGATGGATACTATCAAGGAACTTATCTGTGAGGCGTCAGAAGGTCAGCGAGAACTTAGCCATGTTCCATGGGATCGGAAAACGCCCTTGAAACAACCCTCTCAACGTTTATTTTTTGCACTAAAGGTTACGTGTCCATTTCCTGTACTGAATACCACGTATTGCAAAAACAGAGGTGATAAGCTAAAATATTGACGTGTTACGGGCCAGTAGCTCAGCTCGCACCAGGCAGCGATAGCCCCTTGTGCAGATAGATCATCGAGCACCCCGGTGCTCAAGTCAGCTGGATCATAGCACGATGACCGCGTACGTACCTTCCATCCACATTTTACCCAATATATGGGCCAGTAGCTCAGCTGGTTAGAGCACCTGCCTCTTAAGCAGGGTGTCCGGGGTTCAAGTCCCCGCTGGCCCTCCAGAAGTAGATTTTGCATCAAGGATGCACCTAAATAATCCGTTTACCCCCGGTAGCGGGCTATTTTTGTGGGTTTCAAAATCTAAATCTGCATAACTTGGCATCTCATTAAACATGATTCCGAAAAAGGCGGCTCTTCGGATTGGATTACGGAGGCCAAACATGATATCCGACAGGTGTTTCAACAGGTACCTGGCGTATTGCAACACCAGCTCGATATCGACGGCATTATCGCGTTTATTCGCAAGTTGATGATCTAACTCTTTGATTTGTTTTTCGGCACTTACAATATCTTCTTCCATGTATTTGATGGCTGTTTCGCTGGTTAGTACTTTCATACGGTCTAACGTGACCCTTATTTGCGTTTCATAGGCTTGGCGTCGCTCTAATAGCTTCTGGTCATCTTGTATGGTCTGCTGTTGCTGGGCGCGCCACGATTCCGCAATCATTTCTAGCAGTGTGTCGATGTGCTCTGGGGTGATCTCTAATTTTTTGATGACGTTTTCAATCCTTGCGTCAAACTGCGCTTGTGGCTCGCGGAAATAGTGATCATCACGACTGCAATGATAGGCAGGGTAGTATTTACCCAGCTTACCGCGTGCAGCACTACCACTTAAGGGTTTTCTGCAGTCGGGGCAGCTGACTACTTTCTTGAACGGAAAATCAGGATTTATAGATTGTTTCACCAGTTGCCACTCTGGTGGTTGCTTGTGGTGTAAAGTTACTTCTTTGTTGCTACCGATTTCTATAATGAGCTTGCCGTGATTAGCGCGGTTAAACAGTTCAGTGGACACGAGGCCGTCAAACTGTGCTTTCACTGGCTTATCGTTTGTCCATTTGCCTTTAATGACACCCGCATAAATGAGACTATGAGCGATGCGGTCAATCATTTTTACATCGATTTGCCGACCGCCAACCACTCGCTTAATCTTGGAGCGGTCGTATTTATCCCGCACATAGGAGGTACGAGTTTTGAAGCCGAGCTTATTGATCTTATCGGCGATCTCTTGGCTGCTATATATTCCCTGGGCTCGCATTTCAAAGATACGGCGTATAAACGGCGCTTCTTCTGGGTGAGGCGTTAAGATAACTCGCTTGCCATGATTGGTATCAACAGTTTCGCTCGTAAAGCCGTACGGTGGCTGACGCATCCAATAGCCAAGTTGTGTATAGCGTATTTCTGCGCCAATCATACGCGTCATAATGTCGCGTAGCTCATCTTTGGCATGTTCAGCCTCAAGTATCTCGCTTTTGAACGACGGGCTGTAGTCGCTCCAGTAATATTTAAAGCCGGTATGTTCCAGTGTGTTCACTCGTCGACTGTCGATAATACCAAACGTATCAATCAAGCTAACGTTAAGATTGTCTAGCTGTTCTTTGAGCTTGATATATGCACCCGATCCACCGCGCGTAAAGCGGTCTATTGCCTTAATCAGCACTACTTCGATTGCGGGGTTTTCTCTGCATTTTTCAACAATGGTCTGCATGGGCTGCTCTTCGTGCGAGGCTGATTCAACCAATACCACGGCGTCAACGATATGGATATTTTGGCTTAGCGCCAAACTTTCGCCACGCTGGCGCTGTTCTTCAGGCGAATCGCCGTCGCGCTTCTGTTTGCCAGATGACACGCGGATAGCGAGCAGGCCATTGCGCTGCCTATTTTCGCTCGGTAACATCATTTGCTCCTATCCCTAAAATGTCCACTATCTTCTGGCCAAAGCTCTGATCTTCAATAATCCTTTCAACAACGAGGTCAGCTACAATCTTCAGGCGCTGTTCGAGTGTGTATTCAAATACGTCTTCTGCAGCAGGTTTCGGTTTGTTCTTTGAGTCTATAGTTCTTGCCATTTTCTACCCTCGAAGTTGGTTGTTTAACTATCCCTTACAGGAATAGTATAGCACCTAAATAAGGATAGTTTCAATACCTTTTATGCCTAAAATTGCCACATAAAATCCCCACTATGCATGTTCGGTATTTATCCGCTTTTTTACCCCTGTTAGCTCTTTTCTTTTTTCTCTCCTTCTATTATATATACATATAGGCACAAATTATTATGCGTAAGTACGAGCCAAAGACGAGATATAAATTTTCTAAGAACCGAGTATTGTTATTGCTTTGGACTATGAAGTATCGGTTTGTTAGTAGTGATATTTTGGCAGTTTGTTTAAATAAGGATAGATCAACTATCTACGAACGATTAAACGTATTGGTCGAGCAAGGTTATGTAGCTAAGTTATACGATAAAACATATCGCTTTAAGCAAAGACCAGTTATTTATTATTTAGCTCCGGCCGGTATACGTTACTTAAAGACAGCCGGCTATGAGCGGACGCAGCTGCATTACAAGAACAAAGACTTTACCGACGAGCAGATCGACGAACAGTTATTGCTCGGTGAGATAGCAAGAGCCATTAGGAAGCCGTATGGCGATAACTTTTCCCTTTATACCAAATACCAACTCGGCGCCGATGATTTTTACCTGTCACCGCCACCGTATGCCAAGCTAATTGGTAAAAAGAACACAATCCCCGATTACTTCATTGAATATTTTCCACCGTACTACGAGAGTTGGAAGATACGCAAACGAGTAAACCAACACGACACGTACGCCGATGAGCATGATGACGTGACCCACCCACACCTTTTACTGGTTTGCGGCAACAACAGTACGCAAAAACGAGTGGTGCGACTAACGGCCAATATGCTGCCAGACTTTGAGATATTCACGACGACAACCGAGCGGCTACTGACTGGTGACAAAAAAGTATGGCTCAAGCCGTACGAGGTGGACTGGGATAACCCGTTAGCGTTTCATAGTCTGCCTCTGAAGTTTGAAGAATAACGCGCTAAACGTACATCCGTGCTACCGTGCTTGGATGTGGCTAGATAGCAAACCTTCGAAAAGCCAGATTTGTGATAGCGGAATATTTTGCAGGCCATTGTTAAACTCCAAGTCTTTCATGGAGAATCGGATCGATAGCCTCGGGCTGTATTTTTCTCTGTATACCCGTAAGCTCTTGGCCTTCACATTCTCGCCACTCTTAACCTCTATGGGTATGATCGAGCCGCTTATTTGTGTTACAAAATCAACTTCGCTTTGCGCGCCAGACGTCCAGTAGTACATTGGGTAGGCTGCAAGCTGCTGCAAGACAAATTGCTCCACAAACATGCCGTTAAATTGACTAAATAAGTCATCCGAGCCGACTAAGTCACCTGATGACAATCCTGAAAGCACACGTAGCAGCCCAATATCTAGCAGATAAAGCTTAAATGCCTGTAGGTCCTTGTACGCCGATAGCGGTAGCTTATCACCTGCGCTGACGTTGTGAACCTTGCGTACAAGCCCGGCATCCACCAGCCACGCAATGGCCATTTCATATTCTCTTGCGCGAGCACCCGGGCGAGCAACGCCATATACAAAGCGCCGATTTTCTTTTGCAAATTGGGACGGGATACTTTGCCATACTAAATTCATTCTTTCTGATTGCATGGGATCGGTGTGTTTACTAAAGTCGTTTTTATAGGAACTAATAATTGCGCCAAGGACTTCGTCGACGGTGTTCATATC
>JBATPJ010000052.1:0-23774 GCA_049291395.1 Saccharimonadales bacterium (SeqCode)
CTAATAATTGCGCCAAGGACTTCGTCGACGGTGTTCATATCTTTACTCTCAAACCATTCCGTGACGGCACGTGGCATGCCGCCAACTACCATGTACTGCTGAAACGCATCGGCGAACTCGCCTTTGAAATTGTTGTTCAGGGGGATGTCTTTGCGCGTGTATGCAATCTTCTCTTTTAGGCCACCCGCCCAGCAAAATTCTTCAAAACTAAGTGGCTCCAACCGCAAAAAATCTACTTTGCCTACCGGGAACGCCGTACCCGGATGCAGTGTTACGCCAAGCAAGCTGCCGGCCGCCACAACATGATATTCAGGGGCTTCTTCGGCAAAGTACTTCAGTGAAGAAAGCGCACGCGGCAGCTCCTGGATCTCATCAAATACTATCAGGGTGTCTGCCGGGCTGATTGCCATAGAAAATTTAATCGCCAGGAATTCTATGATGCGCGCAGGTTGTATGGCGCCTTCAAATAACTGTCGTATATCTGGATCGATGTTATCGAAGTTAATATACACAGTGTTTTTGTACTGTTCTGATCCAAATGCTTTCAGCAGGTAGGTTTTACCAACTTGACGTGCTCCCTCGAGTATCAGCGGCTTACGCGCAGCGCCTTGCTTCCATTGTATAAGATTGGCCATGAGTATTCTATCCATAGTATATCTCCTTCATGCTTGAGTTAATCACATAAACCAAAGGAAAACAAGCCTGCCTGTACACATTTTACGAAGGAATAACGCGATGATTTTACACATTTGCCTATCTAAACCCAAGAACTATCCCTGGTCGGCCGTCACCCAACACTACATAGGTGAGATGCTATAGTTTCCGACTGCAAACACATATTGTTCGACGAACAGCCCAAGTTCAGACAGTTCATACAAGCGTCGTTTAACGGTTACTAGTGAAACGCCCGTTAAACTCTCGTGCACCCGTGATGAGCTCGGGCTCTTGTTAGCGTTAAATAATCGTAGGATCTGTTTATTCGTATCATTTATATGCAGTAATCGTATTGCATTGATACGATTACTGTCGATTACTCGAAAAATAGGGAGTGAAATGCCCGTATAACGCAGAAGAGCTAACGTTGTTTTTTAAAACCATAACTGCTATAACTGTAGATAGGTAAAGTTGGCGTTGTTTTTACGTAACGGCGCGAGAACAAAGCAGAGCGGTTAATCATGGAGGGGCAGAAAACACAATGTTGAGGGCGATAAAGAAATATTTTACAGATAGCAAGCGCCAGGCGAACCTGCGCACCGGTGTGTTGGTGTTGGTGTTGGCTGGCATCGTCATCGTCGGGCTTGGCGCCAAGGTGTACGCCGAACAGGTCGGGTCGTCGCCGAGTAACGGCTCGACGTCACGTATCAAATCGCTTTATGACACGCTACAAACCAGCGGCTATGGGAGCGACAGCGACACCCCAAGTTGGGGTACCAGCTGGAACCGCATCAAAACCGCCGCCACCTGGGAACCAAACGGCACCGTCACCAGCGCCGACGTACTGAGCGGAAAAACCTTTTTTAACGGCAATCGCACTCAGCAGACAGGCAGCCTCAGTCTGACTGGTACCGCCACACCCGCCGATGTTGTGAGTGGCAAGACCTTTTATAGCAACTCTACTACCCAACAAACCGGCACCGCCAGTACTCCCAGCGCTGGCAACTGCCCGACGCAGCAGTACCACGACAGCTACGGTGCTCCCGTCACCCAAACCACCAACTGTACCGCCAGCATAGCCTGGACAACCCCTAGTGACGGCGTCACTGGCACCGACAAACGTGACCCTGTGAGCGGACTGATCTGGAGCCAAGCGCTCCTTAATTCCGGCGGCACGGTTACCTTCACGACCGGCGGGCCGAGTACTTGGTCGTGGGACGCCACCGCTGCCAACAACGTTGCCGTCGGCACTAAAACCGCCAAACAACTATGCAGTGACCGCGGTAACGGTTGGCGCCTCCCCACCCAAAAAGAGCTCATGCAGGCCTACGTAGACGGTTCGTATTTTAACCTTAGCCAGCCGTCCAACAGCTTTTGGTCGGCGACGCAGTACGGTAGCACGAGTGCCTGGGGCGTGAATCTGAACGGTGGCAACACGGGCAACGGCGCTGTGGGCGGTACGTACGTTGTGCGCTGCGTTCGGTAGTGGGTAGGTGCTATTCCTCCCCAGGTAATGAACTAGGTGATTGAATTATTTTTATGATTATTTTGCTTGAGTTTAAGCTGCGTGCATGGCCTGCCCGCCACAAGCTCACGGCTTGTTCCGGGCTAACGGCCCGGAACTCGAAATTTTTTGTGTTATGCTAGAGCTATAAAACCATAAAACAAAAAGGAGCAACCAAAGACATGGCGCGCTATGAGCACCTCAACGTGTACCGCAGCGCCTACAAACTCAACATATACTTTTACCAAGTGTCGCAGGGCTTTCCTAAAGAATACAAATACGGACTGGGTGACGAAATCCGTAAGGGATTGACCTTTGTACTGGTGCAGATCATGCAGGCGAACCAAGTGCGCGACAAACGCCCAGTGCTTGCTAAAGCTGAAACCGCTATGGACGTCATAACCATAAAAGTCCGTATGTTGCACGACCTCAAAATTATCAAACTTAAACGATACGAGTGTATCAGCCGGCAGGTGGTCGACGTCACGAACCAGTTGCAGGCTTGGAAAAATTGGGACAAGAACGGCAGAAATGAGAGCCACCAGATTTAGTGTGCCCTAGCGTGCGTTTATGTGGTGGGGATTTTTGCTCATTACGGTTGCCGCTCCTCTATATGACTGAATGATACGTGAGTATCAATCAGCTGAGGGATACCCCCATTGGCGCCTACCCTGCCCGCCAGGGATGGAGCCATGTGACATGCGACAAGTCGGTAACAGACAACTTAGCCAGCCGTCCAACAACTTTTGGTCGGCGACGCAGAACAATAGCACGAATGCCTGGAACGTGAATCTGAACAATGGCAACACGAACAACAACAATATGGGCAATACGAACAATGTGCGCTGCGTTCGGTAGTGGGTAGGTGCTATTCCTCCCCAGGTAATGAGCCTGCCGTTCTTGAGTCTAATACTTTTTGACACCGTGAAGACATTATTTACTTTTGCTAACCTTCACAAAGCCTATGTAGATTGCCGCCATAACAAGGGCGCGACGTTGAATCACCTGCGCTTCAGGGAGCGCTTGGAAGGCAATTTGCTGCGACTCGAGGAGCAACTACAAACGCGGACGTACAAACCGGGGCAGTCAATCGCTTTTGTGGTGACAAACCCAAAAGTACGTGAGATTTTTGCAGCAGGGTTTGATGACCGCGTGGTACACCACTTGCTATACAACTACTTAGCACCTATTTTTGAGAAGATCTTTATACATGACAGCTGGGCGTGCCGCAAAGGCAAAGGCACTCACCACGCCGTGCGGCGCCTTCAGGGGTTTTTGTGGCAACAGCGACGCTTGGCACGTGGGCAGCCGGTGTACTATCTTAAAATGGATGTGATGAGTTTTTTTACCAGTATCGATCAGCAGATTTTATATGATTTGGTTTGCAAAAAAGTCAAGCGACACGAGGTGCGCTGGCTGTCAAAAGTCATCATCTTTCACGACTGCGCCCGTGACATACCGCCCAAGATACAAAGCCGACCAGAGCTGTTCTCTCAGCTGCCGCGGCACAAATCTTTGTTTTTTACGGTGCCAGGTGTTGGGCTACCAATAGGCAATTTGACAAGTCAGTTTTTTGCTAACGTGTATTTGAACGAACTTGACCAATTTGTGAAACATCGGCTAAAAGTCAAATGGTATCTGCGCTACGTCGACGACCTGGTATTGCTCGGTGATAGCGTAGCGGGGCTACGGACGCAGATGGCCGCCATAGAGGCGTTTGCATGGGAGCGCTTGCGCCTGCGTATGCACCCGAACAAACAGTTTATCCGGCCATCGGGTGATGGTGTGGACTTTTTGGGCTATGTGGTGCGGGCTGACTATGTACTCATGCGGCGGCGTGTGGTCGGCACCTGGCGCCACAAACTCGACCAGCAACGACTGTTGCGTAGTCGCGAGCGACGGTGCGGCGTAACCTGCGATCAAAGCCCCAGCCTGGCGCGTGCCCGACTGCTGTGTGCTTCGTATGGTGCGCATGCCAAGTGGGGAAACTGTCGGTCACTCGTGGAGCGTATACACCAACAATACTTTGTGCCATCAGAGTAAACGATACTTTTTGAAAGTTTTTTTGAAAAGAATCAATGTAAAATTTGCTTTATTTTGCAGGTGTAGTATTATGAAAACGTAAGCAAAATAGTGTAAAAACAAGGTTATGGTGAAAAAAAGCAACACAAAAGTTTTTTGGCGGCGTTTAGTAGCTGTTGTTTCGATTGTCGCTATGACAGTGGCAAGTTCAACTTTATTTATACGAACCGTTTTCGCGGCTGATACCATAGATATCGTTAGTAGTAGTACGGCCGATGTGCCGAGCACGGGCGAAAAGTTGTACTTTGATTCAGCTACACACGGTGCGCACGTGACTATGAGCTATGCAACCCGCCAACTGAGCGGCTACGCCTGGAGCGCCGACATGGGCTGGGTCAATTTTGGTGGTGGTGCCGAAAACCCCGAAGGGCCTGTTATGTCCGATGCCCTAGGAAACTTGAGCGGTAAGGCCAAGGTAGAACTGGGCGGCTATATCGACTTCAACACCAACCCCGAAGGTGCCAATGTCAAGGTGGAGTCTGTTACGGGACAGTTTAGTGGTTTTGCCTGGAGTGAGGATTTGGGCTGGATAGATTTTGCCAACGTGTCTGCACCTGGCTTTTACCTAGAGTCTGAAGCGCCAAATAACCCGGGGGCCGTTACGGCGCAGGCTGGCGCAGCCAACCTTACGACGGGCAGCTACTACAACTATGCCGACCTAACATTTAGTTGGACCGCCCCTGCCGACAATGCTGCTATTGGCGCGCCTGCCGGTGTGGTCGGCTACCATGTCTACTGGGGTACGAACGCTGCAGCCGACCCTACTGCCGACGGAGCCTATCAAACAGGGACTATGGCAAACCAAAGCCTTGTACCTGCAAATGACGGTCAACGGTTCTACCTACGTATCGTTACGGAAGACGCCCTGGGTAACCGCGCCACGCCAGTCACATTGTTTGACTACCGCTATGACATCACTAAACCAGCTAACCCGGGCACAGCCACGGTTTCGCCGAGCGGTTTGTCGACAACCGACAACTTTGATATGAGCTGGGCAGCTGCGAGCGACCCTGGCAGCGGTGCTTCTGGAGTCACGGGTTACCAGTACAAACGCGCCGGCGGCGGTGACGACTGGAGCGTCACCATACCTGGCACGAGCCTCACCGGCGTTCACGCCTACCAGACTGGGCAAAATGATTGGTATATCCGGAGCATTGATGGCGCCGGCAACATCGCTGACGGCTATAGCACGGTAAGCTACTACTACAGCGGCATCGCGCCAAGCGCCCCGACTGACCTGACCGCGTCGCTCTCCAGTACTGTCACGAACAGCTACACATTTAGCTGGACCGAACCTGTCAGTTCCAACGGGGTTAAGGGCTATCACTATGTAGTAAACGCTGTGCCGACTGTCGCGAACACGACCTTTGTCGCCGTCGCATCACTTGGACCACTTGCGATTAATCCGGCCCAAAACGGCTGCAATACGTTTTACGTAGTTGCCGAAGATAATTCAAGCCAGATTAATTGGGCAAATTATGCCACAGTGACATTTGGTTGCGGCGATAGCTTTGACATCAACACGCTACCAACAGGTGCAAACGCCGCGACTGACGATACTGTCAAAAAAGCTGTTATCAACGTTACCTCTGAGGTATGCTATGCAATCGACGAGCCAAGCGTCACTACGCTTGGCACCTCCAACGTGACTGCGCCAACTGCCGGTATCAAATTGCTTGGCGGTATCCAGTTTAGCTTGAACTGTACGATGGCCGGCGGTTCGGCAAATGTCGCACTTGCCCTCGGAACACAGTTTGGGGATATTTCAAAGCTGCGAGCCTACAAAAATACCGGCGCAAGCCTGACAGACATCACCAGTCAAGTTACCTTCATCAACAAAGTCGTCGGTGGCGCAACCAAAACGATTCTTACGTACAGTCTAGTAGACGGTGGCTCGTTAGACGAAGATGGTGTGGTAAACGGTGCTATCATCGACCCTATCTACATAGGTGAAGTTGCTGGCGCAGGCACAACGGCACCAACGCCAACAACGCCAACAACGACAACTACTCCCGCTCAAACGGACGACACACTCGCGGATACAGGCAACAGCATTTTCGCCGCTAGTCTTGCCGCATTTACACTACTGGCCACCGCTGTGATCTTGTGGCACAAAAACCGCAAAATATATCGGCACGTGTCATTCAGATAAGACTGTCTGCGTAGTTTGCCAACACAGGATACTGACTAAGCTACGGTGAGTTATGGTATATAATAATCATACATGCCAGATAAAACATCTCTATCCATCGGCCGAAAACTGCAATTGATACGCCAAGACAAGCGGCTGACTCAAGCCGAAGTTGCGAAACGGGCGGGTACCAAAACAAATTATTACGCAAAGCTCGAGCGCGGTGAAGCGGTAGCGTCACTTAAAATGCTTGAAAAGGTTATAAAAGCCCTCGGGATTAAATCTTCCGACGTGCTGCCGTTTTAGTTTTCTTTGTTTTTCAGCGACTGATTGTAGCGGTCGACGAAATCTTCGAAATTAAGCGTTGATGCATCTGCCATTGTACTAGCGGCAATTTGCATACTTTTCAATAATCCAACTGCGTAATCGCGGTTGGCGTTTAACGGGTCGTGAAACTTCAAATAGTTGATTGCCTTTTCAATAGCTTCTTCGCTAACGGCGAGTTTACGGTCTTCGAAATCCTTATTTGCGTCCAACATATTGCTTTATACCTATAAATTTAATGAGTATCTCGGTCTCAGTTGATGATACTACTCTCCTCATTATCTCACAACTGTCGCTGTACGATAAAATGTTCAGGCTACCTTCGTAAAACATCTCTCTGTCAATGATGGCGAGTTTGCGGTGGTGGCCAACGGTATAAAGTACGGTGATTCCTAGGTCCTGCATGGCGGTAACCGCATCTAGGGCTTGAAAGTAGTAATCTCCATCATGTTCATCAGGGTTTCGGGTATTAATGACGATACTCGCACCACGCTTACGCAGTTTAGCGAAAAGTGGCAACAGGGCATTCATTCGTCGAGTCGTGATGAACGGACTCTCGATAATTAGCTCACGCTTGCAGTGCTTCAAATCACGCTCGAATGCCCTATAAAATGTATTTTGATCGTAGAGTTTGGATGGGTTAAGCATCTTTTTCCTCCAAATCCGCCAAGTATACTTTGCCATTCCGGTACTCCATGCCAAGATTGACCAACTTTGTGTAAAGTAAAACTAAATCATCAATAAGCTCAGCTGGATTTTCGGGTTTCGAAAAAGTATACGCTGGCCCTCCAAAGATAGCTAAACAGATACCAGATACCAGTTAGTTCCAATAGCAGCAACTCTGTTCTATTGTCACTAATTTGTATCTGTTATTTAATTCTAGTCTCTTTTGGTCTTTGTTATAATTAGCATATGCAAAAGTTCGAATTTCTATGTAAGTCTGCGAACGATAAGAAGATTGTGTTTGACCCAATAAATTCTCATACCGCAACACACTTCAATGACGCACCAAAACTCCGAAGCTTAGCAGAAGAGCTTTTTAGCAATATAACTTTAGAAGAAGACCTTATTGCAAAAGATTTTGATATGGGGAGAATAATTGGCGATAGTGATGTCGTAGAAATAGACGGCTCAGATGAAATTGTATACGCAATGCGTAAAAGTCGTGAAGACCAAGGCTATGTCCCTTTTACGAAATCACGTCCTTCGCAACCAAGCCAAATTATGTCTATTTACTTGGTTCGCAAAGATGATGAAACTTATGAACTTTCAAGTACTTGGATTGGAGAGTTTGACAGTCCGGCGTTTCCGCAAATGGATAACGCAACAGAAGAAAGTATTCCGTATTGGCAAAACCACGCATTTGTATGGGGTAGTCAAGAAACTATTCCAGGAACAGAGATTACCAATCATCCTTGGTAGCTGTCAATAATAGTTGAGATGGACAAGACTAAGGCCCTCCAATTAGATAGCCCCACTTTCGGTGGGGTTTTCTAATTGGAATGTTGATGGGACTTGAATCCCGGACGCGCCCAAAGGGTGTTTGGGGTGGGACATGCCAGTCGGCATTTCGCAAAGAAATAAAGTATGAGGCCGAATTCTTGTAAAGCAAGCGGTAACATTTGCTATAATCTTGTCATATGATTAAGCAATACACGGATAGAGTCGAAGTTCTCCGTGCTGTGGTAGAAGTTAGCTTAAGGTCTGCTTCGGCCAAAGAAATTAATATTTTCGAACTTGGTACGCTGAATGATCTATTAAGTAGAGAGGAGGCAGAGCTCATTCGTGCTGAGTTTGTGAGGCGTGATACCCCTATAAAACAGATAACTAATTTGCGTAAGTTTACCTCATGGACCGATAACCCGGACCTGGTGCAGCAGAATTTATCAGTGAAATATATCTCACCTGAGAATTTTGATATAAAAAATGAGATTCTTATCTTTGATGATACGACCGCGATATATCGGTTACAACCGGATCCGTTTTACCTGGAGGTTCACGATAAATTCTATACCTCATCAATGCGTAATTTCTTTGTTAACGCATGGCAAACTGGTGATGCTCTGTTGTTATCGGAAGACGGGAGCACTCTCACTAAGCAGTACTTGCCGTTATCTTTTTGCTTCGGTGAAGTTCCAGTTGTGGCCTATCCCGCGAAAGACGACGGCAGGCTCGAAAAAGTCTTTAGCCGTAATAATCCCGGGGTAATCGAAAATTACATACATACAATTTTAGATAATGAGAACGACTTCTATAATGAAGCTGACATGATATTGGCATATGTGTGGAATGAAGGCGAGACGCCTTGCTGTGACATCTGGAAGATTACGCGTAATGACATAAGTGATGACTCGGGTTTCCTCTACGATGCACGTATTTACGAGAATATGACCCAGACGACGGATCTTGGAGTTGCTAGCGGTAATTCCTCTATTGTACTGGCTGCTGAGGAAATGCTACTTCGTCAGCTAATTCTAGTCGAGAACCATTCGTTTACGGAGGCGGCTGACCGCATTCGCTATAGCGCACGTTTCCCGATTGGTTACGTACCAGATGAATTTTTCTACTTATCAGGTCGAGCTTGACCAGGGGATAGATACTCTACACGGATAGGGTATACAATAATCATAAATGAAATCATTGAAACAAGCATCATTACTGTTTTTACGCGAGGATGATACGGTTCTGTTGGCGATGAAAAAGCGTGGGTTTGGCGTGGGTCGATGGAACGGAGTTGGGGGTAAGCCCCGGCCTGGCGAAGCTATTTATGAGGTTGCCATACGAGAGTGCGAAGAAGAGATATCAGTTACCCCGGTCGATATGAAACATGTCGCGACATTAGATTTTTATTTTCCAGGAGATAAGTCGGACTGGAATCAACGAGTTATTGTATATAGCTGTACTGGATGGCGTGGCGAACCCACGGAGACGGAAGAAATGAGACCAGCATGGTACAAACTATCTGACATTCCTTATGAGAATATGTGGAGTGACGATAAATATTGGTTACCGAAAGTGCTTGAGGGGTATTTTGTTGAGGCTACTTTCACATTTGACGATGACGATAATGTCATCAAGCATAGTGTTGTCGTTCGTGATTTAGACTAATAGCACGTGTCCTCATTATTTTGTTAAAATAATATTTATGAAGCATCTCCTAACTCTTGCTGACGAAGATGTTTTTGAGAATGCAAAGAATTTGCCCGATGATAGCTGGACAAAACGATATGCAGCTCGGGCGGTTGTGTTCGGTGACAATAATGAGGTTTATCTACTCAGGATGTCTACATACGGCTACCATAAATTGCCAGGTGGCGGAGTGAACTCAGGCGAGTCACTTGAAGATGCGGTGTGTCGCGAACTCCTGGAAGAAATCGGTTGTTCTGCCAAGATCGAGAAAGAGCTCGGTGAAGTGATCGAGTATCGCAACGACTGGAAGATGGAGCAGTATTCGTTTTGCTACATCGCAGTTCAGGATGGTCCCGTAGGAACGACGGCTCTGGAGGATAGCGAAGTCGAAGAGGGAGCGGAAACGGTAATCGCCAAAGATATCGATGAGGCGATATGGTTATTGGAAAACGATAAGCCCAAAAATTACGAAGGACACTTTATTCGCCAGAGAGACTTGCGGTTCTTGCAGGAGGCCAAGTCCGCGAAGTAGCGATAAGCTTATCTGACCGATCACCCCCCGTTTTGAAAGGTCATGTGACGGTGGTGGGTCATTTACTTTGCTGAGGAACTATCGTAGTATCAAGATATCATAAATGGGAGTGAGCAATATGAGTGAACAAGAAACGAAGACAGAGCACCACGGTGCGTCATCGGTACCATATAACACGCGGCCAGCTGGACTCGAGAAATGGGCAGACGGCGTGTTCGGAAATAATGCTCCCGTGAAGCTACCAGAGGGTGGTCGGCAATGGCTCGCTGACAATCTGTGGTGGCTGGCACTTGTCGGAGGTGTCCTCTCGCTATGGAGCGCATGGTCGTCCTATAATGCGATGCAGACCTACGGTCAAATGTTCGCGATTGCCGACGAGCTAGTACGCCAGTACGGGACGTCGACATCTAGTATGAATTTTGGGCTGACCTTTTATCTTGCGCTCGCTGCTATGGTTGCCCAGGCGGTGCTGCTGTTGATGGCATATCAGAAATTGAAGGTTCATCAGAAAGCTGGCTGGAACCTGATATTTTATAGCTCGCTTGTTAGCCTTGTGACGGGAGCGCTCTACCTGCTGACCCCTTACTATGGCGCGACTAGCCTCGTCGGAGTTCTTATCGGTGTAGTGATCGGTTGGTGGTTGTTGTTCCAAATTCGCGGTAAATTTAACAAATAACTCGTATCAATCTAAAACGACTCGGAGATATCCGAGTCGTTTTGCTTGTCCTTGCTAGGCTAGAAAGTGGCTTGGTTTTCGAGCTGTATCACCTCTGACTCACTCATGACATCAGGTGTTGAGTCTAGCACGGTTGCTGCCTTGTCGAGATCAGCGGTATCGTTGATGGCTGGCGCCGAGATGGCGGTTTGCGGAGCCGACTCGTTCGATGCATCGTCTTTGGCGGTTTGCATCGAGTAGAGGTTGTAACCCACGAGGCCGATGAGTGCCAGGATGACGACGACCAGGAGCGCTTCGACGAGTGTAAATCCAGATGATTTTTTCATTGCTGCTCTCCCGTCGTTGTGTCGGTGGTTTTGTCTTGGCTGTTGGCTGACTTGACGCCGACGATCAGGTCTTTGATGGCTGTCTTGTACTCTTTGAGCGCGGCCTGTTCGGCTTGTAGCTGAGATTTGACGTCGTCTTTGAACGTTGCGGCATTGTCGCTGGTGCAGCTAAACGATTCCGAGAAGCCTGAGACGTCCTTGACAGCCTGTTCTGCGGCGGCGCGTTTGTCGTTGACGGTGGCTACGAGATCATCGTATGTCGCGACGGAGTACTGCTTGTCCTCGTAAAACTTCATCGTGCGGTCAGCGATCTTGCCGAAGACATCGAGCTGCCTCGTCGCGCGCTCTTGGATATTGCTGGCAATTTTCTTGATACTTGCTTCACGGTTTTTGCAGACCTTTTGTTTGGCATCGTCGAGCTTTGATGCGGCTCGTGTCTGGGCTACAGCCCGTTTCTCCTCGGCGGTTTGCTGGGCGGCTTCAGCGCGCGCATTGACGGCGAAGGCTGGTGTCGCCAGCACGGCCAGTGCGAGAACAGTGAGGCCCAGGGTGAGAGTTCGAATGATCTTAGTCATACTTTCTCCTGTTATTTTTTATATAGTGGTGACAAACATAATCATATTGTTATCACCAGATGATGTCAATTTCACCTCTGGTGATGCATTAAGTGAGGCTAAAGGCTTCGGCATGTATCGGCAGCTGCGGGAATGACTCGCGGACATAATGTCGCATGCTATCGACAAACTGCCGTGAGCCACATATGAGCACGGCGTTGCTATCGGCGCAGTACCTGTCGATGTCTTCTTGTGAGAGGCGGTGCTGCATGTCGGTAAGCCTGACGTGAATAGTGTGATCTGTCAGTGAGGCTAACTCGTTCTCATAACATCGTGACTCCGAACGTGTCGAATACAGTAGTGTCGTCAGACGATGCTGCGAATGGCGTGCGCGCAAGTGACTCATGAGAGGGGCGATACCGCTGCCGCCAGCAATCATACATATATTCGCATCTGCTAGATCTTGTACAAGTGGTCCCGTGAATGGCTGAGAGATCTCGATACGATCACCGACGCGCGCTGTCTGCGTAAACCAGCCGGATACAAGACCCGCGGGCGTATGAATGACAGTCAGCCAGATCTCCTGTGAACCAGGCGCAGATGCAAAGGAATATTGTCTCATCACTCGACTGCCGTCCGGCAGTGTCACTCGCACGACGGTGTGCTGGCCACAGGCGAAATCATAGTCTTGTCCAACGAGATCAAGCTGCAGGCTGACCGCTTCAGCCGATTCGCTGACGATCTTAATGATTGTAGCCTCGTGCCATAAGTAGGGGTCAATTATCACAGACACTAGTATATCTGTTAAAATGAAGATAATGAAACTTCTATCGGGTGCCGAGCTCGTCGGCTATATCAAAGAACGTCAAGCACGTCAGGTGCGAGCCTTGCGCCAAGCGCACGGTGTCTTCCCGCACCTCGCGATCGTGCAAACGATCGATGATCCGGTCATCGATACCTATGTTCGGCTCAAGAAGCAATACGGAGACGACATCTTGATCCAAGTGACGGATCACAAGGTGTTGCAGGATGAAGCACGATCGGTAATCGAGCAACTCAGTGCTGATGAGACGGTGCACGCTATCATCGTCCAGTTGCCGCTTGCCGATCCGTCGGCGACTGATGAGATCGTAAATAGTGTCGCTCCACATAAAGATGTCGATGGACTTGGTGTACAGCCTGTCTTTGACCCCGCGACGGCGCTCGCGATCAACTGGCTGTGCGCTGGTTACAATATCGATCTTCGGAAGCAGCATATATTGATCATCGGGCAGGGTCGCCTCGTTGGCGGTCCACTGACTGCCATGTGGCGTCACTCGGGCTATGATGTCACGACGGCTGACCGTACAACGAAGAATCTCAAGGAGCTTTGCCAGGATGCGACGCTGATCGTGGCCGGTGCTGGCTCCCCCGGGCTTGTGACGAGCGACATGGTGCGACCAGATACGATCGTGATCGATGCCGGTACAGCGAGTGAAGGTGGCAAAATTGTCGGTGATCTAGCCCCAGAACTCTACGACCGGACTGATCTCTCGATCACACCGCAGCGCGGTGGCGTCGGGCCGCTGACGGTCGCGGCGCTCTTCGATAATGTCATCCAGGCCGCCAGTCGAACGATCAAGCGAGCTTGAGTGTTGCTTTGACGCGGTCGACGACCTGACGTGGCGTCAGGTCGGCTTTGACGATATAACTCTCGATACCGAGGCTACGAAGATGCTTGGGTGCTTCTTCTTCACCCATGTTTGTGAGTACGATGACGGGGACCATTGTGCCCCAGTCATGCTTGCGAATCTCAGCGAGCGCTTCATCTCCATTCATCCCCGGCATTTGCATGTCGAGTAGGATCAGACTCGGGGCGGTCTTGTGGACGAGCTCTATGCCACTGCGTCCATCACTGGCAACGTGCACCTCAAAGCCGTCGGACTCAAACTTCATCCGATACATCTGAGAAATTACTTGGTCATCTTCGATAATTACTATTGTGGTCATGGTTATTATTATAGTATCTTTTACGGATGTTTTCTAGAGTGAGTATAACGTATCCATGATTTTCGTGATTGATGATGTATCATTACATTCTCCGAAGCTGAGTATAAGATGTGGTCGCCATCCGTATCTTTTCCACTGGATATGGATCAGGATTACCGTAACAGGCTTTCCGTACGTCTCAATGATTCGTATGATCCCATCTCTTGGTTCTGATTTGCTAGGGTCATGTACTCGTCTTCCTTCGGGGCATATATATATATTTTGTTTGTTACGTAAGAGGGCAACTGTTGTGTCGATCGCACTATATGCAGGATCGCTAATTTTCTTCGTAGGATAACAACCACACATAGCCAAGAGAGGCCGTAGAAATGAGTAGTAGATCCTCCCTGCTGTTAAAAAACGAATAGGCGTTGCGCGTGATAATTCTCTAGCAGAGAAGACAGAGAATGCTCCGGGGGCATCGTAATAGCTAGGATGGTTTGATATAAATACGTACTGGTGATCGGGTGACAAGTGAGGTTTGTTTGTAGTAGTAATACGTCCGATGAGCTTGATGATGCAGAATGTGAGGACGGGTGCCACTAACTGGCTATATCTCAGGGCGCGTACCCACACGGAATAATGCTTCGATTGTAACGAGGATGAACTCATATACTAATAGTATACATATTCCGGCGTCGGTTATGCTATAATCCTAATATTCGAGTATGAACTGTTTTCATGCAATGAAATAAAAATATGAACAAACACCTAAGTCAAAGTGAGAATCTATTTGCTGGCGCCATGAATGCGTTTAGTATTATGCCGGCTAAGATGTTAGGCGAGGTAAGGAAGGCTGATACTTCAGGAGTGTCAATATCCGTAGGCAAAACTATTGATCAAGCATATGATAACCCAGAAAAAATACAAGAAATATATAATTTACTCGATCGTTTGGGTGGAGAGTTTGAAGTTCATCATA
Source organism: Saccharimonadales bacterium (SeqCode) (assembly GCA_049291395.1). Classification (GTDB taxonomy): domain Bacteria; phylum Patescibacteriota; class Saccharimonadia; order Saccharimonadales; family Saccharimonadaceae; genus JAPUDQ01. Next base: position 14,863 of record JBATPJ010000052.1, read on the forward strand.
AAGTTGCTCGTCACGTGGCTCAGAAAAGGTTATGGCAATATCTTTTTCCTGAGACTCAATCTCAAAAACACAGGCGATTAAAAATTATCGATCGTCATCTTGAGCCGCACCGCGCACGGTTGCTGTACGACAGTCATGAAGGTGGGCCCTGGCATCAACAGAGGGGGAGTGCTACGGCGTTACTAACGATATCAATTGCGCATGATCTGAATGCCCCGCATTCGTCGGGGATATACAAGATGATGAGTGGTCCCCTCGACGAGACGATCGTGGATTATACATTTGATGATAGATGTGAAAGCCTGAGTGGATTATCTCTCAGTGAGGCGATTGTTAAAACTGAAATGGAATTTAATCATCGCTCCAGGGATAATGCAGCGAGCTATGCGGATCACAAACTCGCTAAATTGCAACAGTTTGTTCATGCAAAACCGAATGACAGGTTTAAGCAAGTAGTGCAATACTGTACTGATTCACTGGGTATCCGTAGTCGAGGTCAGGAAGTATCAGCTGCTATAGAGGACCATATAATTAATGAGTCACGCGCACACTCCGAATGCAAGGAGCCATTGATTATGAGCTTTGGATGCGGCACAGCCTTACCTATACTCACGACGATGAAGAATCTTAAAGAGAGTCACAGGGTCAATACAAGAGTTATCCTTCTCGATCAAGACCCGATTGCGCTAGCTGCTGCCGCCCAGTTAGCCGACAAGATGGGGCTTAGTGGTTCTATCGAGATGTATTGTTATAAACTTTTTAGGACTTTAGGGCAGCCAGTCGACATGAAACCAATATTGAAGGGTCGAAAACTTGATGTATATGAAGATTCAGGTTTGCGTGAATATCTACCCGACCATGTATATACTGCACTTACTTTCAGCGCATGGAGGAGTCTTGCAAGAAACGGTTTGATGACGACAGGGAATATGAACACGCATCGACCGCAGGCCGAATTTGTCGGAGGTTTAATGGGTTGGATACCTCATGTTCAGAAACGTACGATAAAGCAAGGGATACGTCTCCATAAAAGGGCGAGAGTCCCGCTATCTGCGATTCGTGTTCGCGTGACTCAAGATGGTGTGTATACTCTCTACTTCTCATCGCGTAAGTTTATCGGTACGTATGATGCTGAAAAGTAAGCCGCGGATAGGCGTATAGTTTGCTCATATGCCGTAACGAGTTACTATAATACATATGATAACGTTTTTGCTTCTTCTTGGTTCAGTCGCCAGCCTGATATTGATGGCGTTTGTATTAGCGAGCGGTAAAAGACAAGCGAACATTGTGTTCTCCGGTATAATTATTTGTTTTGCGGTGTGGTATGTAAGCATTGCATGGTTTCTATCGACCCCATCAGCAGAAGAGGCCACCATCGCGGCCAGGGTATATTATATTGCTGCTGGTTCATTCGCAGCCCTTTTATTGTATTTTGCGCTGTACTATCCCGAGAACAAGAAGATAAAAGCGTGGCTATCGTGGGTTATCTTTGTAGCTGCAGTTGGTATTAACCTATGTATCATCTTCTTCCCGAATTTTATTTTTTCTGCCGTGAGGGTTGAAGGCGGGATCAATGTTGTCGTTGATCGTGCTAGTTATCTGTTTTACAGTCTTTATTTCACAATTTTTTTCTTTATCGGGATATCGGCTGCATTAAAAAAATATCGTTACTATCGGGGAATGTTAAGGGCGCAATCGGGCTTATACGCAATTGGTATACTCATGACGAGTATTCCTGGTTTTGTTGGAAACTTGATATTGCCATATTACCAAAACTATAACTATGTGTGGGTTGGTCCGATCGCGAGTGTATTTTTTCTTGGCATGACTGGGTATAGCATTATCCGTCATCGTATGTTTGATATTAAGATACTTGTCGCAAGAACGCTTACATATTTGATGATAATAGCGTTCCTGGGATCATTCTATGCAATTGTATTATTCGCAGCATCAACAACTATTATCAAAGGTTACTCGTTAACGATCGACTTCCTTGTGATTAATACGGTAATTGCAATATTTTTTGCGATTAGTTACCCAATCCTTAGAAAGTATTTTGATCGGATAACAGATCGCATATTTTTCAGGCATGAGTATCGTACTCAAGACGTACTTGATGAAGTAGGGGACATCGTATCGCGTCATATTGAATTGGAGTCTCTGATGCAACACGTCTTGAAGCTGATCGACGTGACATTACGTCCAATGTTTGTTGGAATTGTGCTACTAGATGGAAAATCTAGTATCCAGCAGCAGAAATGGTCGCATACGGTGGATGATTCTCTACGTCCACTTGACTTTATAAAGACCTTACCGAAGAACCTACCGTCAGTAAGTATATTTGACGGGCAAACTGATTATACTAATTTAAGCAAGGTTGCAAGTCGACAAGGTGTCGCTGTGATAATGAAACTGGAAGTGACACGGGGCATCCTAGGGTATGTAGTTATTAGCGACAAAAAAAGTGGTACGGTGTATTCTCAAAAGGACGCCAACTTACTTGGTGTACTGGCAGATGAACTGTCTCTTGCGATTCAGAATAGCCTTCGCTTCCAGGAAATCCGTGATCTTAACGAGTCATTAAAGGGTAAAGTCGAAGCAGCTACACTTGAACTTAGGATGAGCAATAAGCGGTTACGAGCGATTGACGCCAGTAAAGACGAGTTTATCAGCATGGCGTCGCATCAGCTCAGGACACCACTGACCAGTATTAAAGGCTATATCAGTATGCTGCTGGAGGGTGATCTCGGTGAGATCAAGCCTGAGCAGCGCAAGGCTCTTGAGGAAGCGTACACGTCGTCGCAGCGCATGGTGTATCTGATCGGTGATTTTCTGAACTTGTCACGCCTGCAGACTGGGCGATTTGAGCTGGAGCGGACGGGAGTATCGTTGCCGATGATTATTCGTGAAGAGATCGCTCAGCTCCGGGCGACTGCGCAGACGAGAGGTATCGAACTGAGCTATGAAGAGCCGGTAGAGTTTCCGACGGCCTCGGTCGACGAGAACAAGATTCGCCAGGTGATGATGAATTTTATCGACAATGCGATTTATTATGCCAAGTCATCTGGCGGAACTATCGTCGTATCGCTCATGCATCATGATCATGAAGTGGTCTTCAAGGTGAAGGACAATGGTATCGGTGTGCCCGCCCATGAGCGGCCACATCTTTTCACGAAGTTTTATCGTGCGGCCAATGCGCGCAAAGCAAGGCCGGACGGGACGGGGATCGGGCTTTATATGGCGAAGAAAGTTATCGTGGCGCATGATGGATCGATCATCTTTGAGAGCAAAGAAGGTGAAGGAAGTACCTTTGGGTTCCGTCTTCCACTTGCTGGTGACGAGGCGACAGCGCCGGACACCAAAATACCCCCGATAAATTCGGGGGTATGATGGGAGAGGCAAGCGGTCAATCTCGTCTCAAGCTTAGTTGTTTCGCAGTGCACGTCGTAGTGCAGAGCGAGAACGAACGAAGCTGCTGATTCCAAGACCGAGCGCGCCCGACCCTAGTAGCCCACCAGCGATCATCTCAGGACCAGTACTAGGTATCACCGGAGGTATTACCGTACAGTCTGAGAGTGTCTTTGTGTACTTGGTTGCATCGAAATCAGACTCTTTGATCGTGACTGTTTTCTTTGTGCTCAGTTCACAGACGGTGATCGATTTTGACTCAAGTACTTTACAGTCCGCAGTGTTGCGTGAGTATTTCGTAGCGTCAAACTCTGACTCTTTGATCGTAACGATCGTTTTGTCGCTGAGGCGGCAAACTTTAACATTGCAGTCATTGAGATCCTTTGAATATTTGGTAGCGTCGAATTCACTCGATTTGATCGTGACAATGACCTTGTCGCTCAGGCGGCAAACGGTGATGTTACAGTCGTCGAGATTTTTGGAGTACTTCGCAGCGTCAAACTCTGACTCTTTGATCGTAACGATCGTCTTGTCGCCGAGGCGGCAAACTTTGATGTTGTTATCGACGACCTTTGCTTTGACACGGATCTTGAATTTGATGACACCAGCTTGGTTGACACAACCACGCCAGTTGCCAGAGAGGTCTTGGTCACCAACTTTTACGCCAGTCGTTGCGATCGAGTCGCCGAGAGTGACGCTCTGGTACTGCGTAACAAGCGTCGCTGAGTTGCTGACATATTGGATGTCGAAGTTACCATTTGCGGCAAGTTTGACGTCATCCCAGACTTCTGTTGGACTCGCGTTTGAAGCGTTGATATATGCTTTGATCTCTGAAGCGCTACTGACGCTTGATGGGATGGCGGCACGGACAGTCGTGTCATGTGCGACACCGACACCACTCGCGTTGAGCGTTTCGCTCGCGTCATTGTGGATGTAGATCTGGACAACGTATTCGTGACCGTCGACTAGGGTTGTTTGGTCGCTCATCGTAGCTCCCGTGGTAGCGTCTTTGATGAGCGTAAAGTTTCGTTCGTCACCGTAATATGGGTTATTGGTGATCGAGTCAAATGTGACATATGGTGCAGGACTTTCCATCGTAAAGGTTGTACGACTTGGTCCCCATGCTGCGAATGCAGCAGTTGCACTGACACTTGCGATAACAAGTGCAGCGACAAGGCCGAGGCTCTTGCTGGCGCCTCGAAGTGTTTCGAGTAGGTGTTTCATATCCTGAATCTCCTTTAGTTGACTATTATATGATGAGTTATTCGTTAATACTGTATGACGTAGTGATCGCTATTAATTCTAATAGGGTTAAATTGTGAAAGTGCCTCATAAAGAAGCTAACAGTCGGTAGCGGTGTCAAATCATGTCATTGCATATGGGTTGACCGGAGGCAACCTATTTGCATCAGGAGACTGAGGTCTCGCGGAAAATAAAGTTGCCTCACGGTGATACGTGATAGCGGTGCGGGTGTGCCCCGCCCGACCCATGAAGGGAAGGGCGGAGCACACCGTTTGATCACCCGAGCGGCGGTGTCCAGGTGACGGTCTTCGGCGGCATCGTCGCAGTCACGGTCTTGGTGACCGTTGCCGTGGCGGTGACCGTCGTGGTCACTGTTGCCGTGTTGGTCACCGTCTGGGTGACGGTGCTGGTTGATCCAGGCAACGTGACGTACACGGTGCTGGTTGGACCAGGCAACGTGACGGTCACCGTGCTGGTCGACCCCGGCTGCGTCACCGTCTGGGTGACGGTGCTGGTCGACCCGGGTTGGGTGACGTAGACCGTGGTGGTCGCCGTAGCGGTCGTGGTTTCGACCGGTGGCGTCCACGTGACTGTCTTGGCGGGAAGCGTCTCCGTGTTGGTCACCGTCTGCGTCACCGTGCTGGTCGACCCGGGTTGGGTGACCGTGGCGGTTGCCGTGTCAGTCACTGTCGCCGTGTTGGTGACGGTACTGGTTGACCCAGGCTGGGTGACCGTATTCGTTGCCGTCACGGTCTGGGTCTGGGTGATCGTGATGAACTTGAACTTTGTCACTGAGGTGAACCCTCGGAGGGCGTTGTAGCAAGTGGCCGCGATACCGTAGCCAGCCGTAGCCAGCAGGAGCTTCTCGCGCAGTGTTCGGCCGGTGGTCGCGATAACCCTGACCTGCGACCGCGAGTCCATGATGGGCATGAGACCCTTGTCGAGAACGGTCGTGTTTTGAAGCACGACTGGGTTGCTCGCTTCTCCGACTCGGACAAAAGGCAGCGACATAGCGTCGGCTTGACCGACATCCGGAACTGCCAATCGCCGTGCTTCAGCCTCGCTGACGGTGGTGTTGATGGCCGTGATGACACGGCCGTCAACCTTCTCGTTCGCGAGGTTCTGCATGCGCTCCCAGACCGTGCCGGCCTCATCATCGTCTCCAAGGAAGATCTCCTCGTAGCGATTGTAGTCCTCGGCGATCTTGTCGATCGGCACATCTGAGGTCTTCAGGCATGCCATAATCTGGTCCCAGGCTCCGAAGAGCCCGTTGCAAGTCGCAACCGGGGGGACGTTCTGGTTTGTGGCCACACCCGAGAGGGGCGCTTCCGCGCCTTGCTCGACGTCGTGGGCGACCAGCGCGTAACGCACGCCGTCCAATTCCGCTTGTTGAATGGAGAGAACTTGCTCCATCGGGAGCTGCGTCGGGGCTGTTGGAGCCATCGCCAAGTTGAGGGCATAGGCGACGGCGGTGACCGAGGCCGTAGCGGCGAGCAGCGGTGTGCCGAAGCGGGTCTTGCGAGGCGTCTTCTCCTGCATTGCCCAGAGGCCGATACCACCAGCGAAGAGCAGACCGATCACGAAGATCAGCCAGCCGATGCCGGACAGTTGGCTGCCTGGGATGCTGAGACAGAACATGCCGACAGTTGCCGGCATCGAGACGACGTGCGTCTTGATAGCCAAGACGTAGAGCGCCACGATGCTGCTGAGCAGCATAATGGCGGAGACGATGATCTCAAATCCGGTCACGTTGCCGTGCACCAGGCCGAAGCCGAACACAGGAAACATGACGGCAATCAGCAGCGTGCTGATCATGAGATGAATGGGGGATACGTCGGGGTTGCGACGGGGGATGAGATGCATGGTTCTTCTCGCTTTCTCCGCTGGGTGTGTGGGGCGGGGCCCCTGAAAGTTCAGGGGATTGCCCCTCTGCTGCCCGGCGGTTCGCGGGAGCATAGTTCTAGCGATAACCCATAGGTTACTTGCCACAACTATGCTCCCGACATATGAGGAGAACGATACATGTACTAGGTACGCTATCACGTAGATGCATACGCGAGCCGAAACTCAAGCGCAGCGGGGCACGCACGTCAGAGATATAGCCCGTAGATTGCGGCATGGGATATATATGGCGACGTGTCTATGCCACGCTACGCTCGGGATGACTCACGGGTAGCGATACCCTGTCATCTGACAGGGGCATATGAAATAGCATGATTTGACACACACTTTTGGCCATTCTCGCAGAGGAGGTCAAAAGCGTGCTACCGAGTTATTAACGAACCTCACGAGAGACCCTAGAGTCTCTATCCCGTAAAGAAGTCGATATCGGTATGAAGAGGTGATACCTCACTCACGCCTGCCGCAATACGTTGATGCTCCTAGTCTATCACAAAATACTCCTAATGTCAATACATTTGATCATGGATAGCAATAAAGCACAAGTATTATGATGTGAAAATAAAACACCTCCGTAACAGAGGTGTTTTATCGATGTATTTGTCGCAACGATTTATTTTTTCAGAAGTGAATCGATGATTCGTCGGCGAGAAGCCTGGAAATAGTAGCCCGCTGCGGTCAAGGTGCTGAGCCCTGTTGCGCCGAGGATGATGTCGCTCGGACCAGTCCTGGCGATCGTAGTGGTCGAGAGGACTGCTGTGTTGCAGACGCTGATGTCTTCGCTGTAGAGACTTGGGTTAGCGGTAAATTCGGACTTTTTGATCGTTTTGACAGTCTTTGAGCTGAGGACACAGACCTGCATGTCGACGCAGGCTGCGTCGGTAGAGGGCTTGTACTTGTCCTGGTCGGTTTCATCAACAGTAATGACACTACCGGTGGCTGGGTTACAGACCGATACTTTCGTCGGGGCAGGTACGCTGACAGTGGCTTCGTCACAGCCATCTGGCGTGCCGGTGATGTCTGGTGTGTCGACACAGGCGGTGTTTTTGACCGTGCCAGCGATGTATGACGGCACTTTCGCTGTCAGGGTGAACTCCATGTGCTCTTGTGATTTGAGTGACGCGATGGTGTATTTCCACTGGTTGTCGGTGATAGTACCGAGGTTGTCGCCAGCGCCGATAAGCGTGACGCCAGCTTCTGGTTTGTCGGTCACGACGAGATTGGTCAGATCGACGTTGCCAGTGTTTTTGACGTCCAGTTGGTAGGTAAATACTTGGTTGAGATTGACGACTTTGCTATCGACAGCATCGACTTTCTTCGTGATGGTGACGGCTGGCGCTGGTGCTGGCTCGACGGTGATGGTCGTGGTGCAGCCATCGGTCTTATCGCCGACAGACGTCTTGACGACGACTGATGCGGTGTATGTCCCGGCATCTGGCAGTGTGATCGTGCCGGTGCTTGCTGTCGATGCGGAGCTCGTCACTGATACGGTCTTGCTGTAGTTGTCTGGTCCTGTGACAGTAAAGACGTAGCCGGTGATCGTCGCGCCGTCTTTGGCCTCGGCCGTTGCCTGGAATGAGTATTGGGTACGGGAGATCTTGGTCGGGGTGATCATCTTGCAGGCTGCGCTCGGCTGCGTGACAGGAGTAGCGACGACGGGGTTACCGCAGGTCATGATGACGGCACGGTAAAACACGCCGCCACGGAAGAAGACGAATGCATCGTAGTAGTCATAACTGTAGTTGTAGGTATCGTCTCGTTCATAGTATGTCTTGCCGTCGATTACAACTGGGTGGCTATAGGGGAGATTGTTGCGGCCTACCGAGTAGGAATTAGTTGCGACGGTGACGCCGTCGACTTCGACGCGTGCGCCGTCTTTGTAGACTTTACCGATCTTCATCTGGCTGGTCGTGCCTTCAAAGTCGGATAGCTGGAGGCCGTAGTGGCTATAGATATTGTCGAGATCACCAGGGGTGTTGGCAGTGTATTTCTGGATCAGTTCAGCCTGAGTCAGAGCGCCACACGTTACGATCGAGTTTGTCCCGCAGGCTCGTGGGGTTGCGGCCTGTGTCTGCCGAGCGATATTGAGCACAAATACCGTGACAAGCACGATAAACAGCGATGCTGCGTATGCGTAAAAGCGTTTTTTCATAGGATCTCCTGCCCACCATTAGTAGCTGATGTTTCAATTATATAGCACTATTATCAGAAATGTCAATACCGACTCTCCAGAGGGTATTAACCTCCCATACATCTTGCACACTTCCATCACCCTACTAAAGTAGAAAGGAGTGAAAGTGAGATACAGAAATATGACCGAGAAGCAACTACTCGTGTATGGTGCACGGATTCGTTTGGGGTGG
>JBATPJ010000053.1:0-12191 GCA_049291395.1 Saccharimonadales bacterium (SeqCode)
CCACCCCAAACGAATCCGTGCACCATACACGAGTAGTTGCTTCTCGGTCATATTTCTGTATCTCACTTTCACTCCTTTCTACTTTAGTAGGGTGATGGAAGTGTGCAAGATGTATGGGAGGTTAATAAAATTGGATTTGTGAATATTGACTTTTGTTATATTTTATGCTATCATAGAGACATACCTTGTTGATAATTCCAGGGTTGAAGATTGACAAGTATTGAGTATCACAAGATGAGTTCATTGCGTTTAAGCCCCAAGCGTCATGATCTCATCTTGTGTCATCGCCATCCGGGCGTTGATCAGTAGTAATGCTGGGCGAACGCCCAAAGATGAGCCTAGGAGCCAATATGTTCGCAGGACTTTCTTACGAGATCTGTGCAGCAGCATGGAATGTCATCATACCGTCTGCGATAGCGGCGAACATCGATGGCGTCACCAACAAGCAGGCTGGAACCATCGTCGTCCTCTACCCTCACACTGGAGACGTGGCGTTCATGTCCAGGCTCAACTACAACCACCCCGATGCCGAGAAGTACGACCGCATCGCCGTCGCCAAGGCTGTGGTGAGCAAGAAGACTGGCTTACCGAGTCGTCAAGTACAGCAGGAAGCCCCTCACCTCTACCTGCCCGGAATGACCAAGTGGGGCGGGGCGGTCATCAGGAATGGACTCGTCGTCGCCTTCAGTGGCGTCCAAGCCGTCTATGACGAGGCGATCGCCTGGTCAATGCTGGCTTGGGTTGAGGCCATGTGCCGCAACGAGATGACCAGACCGGGCGGCGTCATGGCGTCAGACGACTCATTCCTGGGCGACCCCACCCTGCCGCTCTTCCCGAGCGTACGGCGTGACGGTGCGTGACCGAGGATTCCAGCGCGGGGTCCTTCGGGACCCTGCGCTAGCCCCTCAATACTTGTCGATAATACTTTCATAGCTGCGTAGCTATGCTGACGAGTCCAAAAGGACGAAAAGTATAACGAAAACTCCCGCAACACTGCGGGAGTTTTACTAGTTTGTGATTTCTCTAAGATCCAAGATCTAAGCTCTAAAATCTACTACTCCTTCACCTCTTCCCCACTCTCCTCAATAGCACTAAACAAGTCATCCTCGATGTTTTTGCGAGGTTTCTTGTCGGCTTTTGGCGTGGCGACGGCGACTGGTGCGGCGCTACCAGCTGGCGTGATGTCGAGCTCGTAGCCAGTTAGTTTGCTCGCCAGGCGGACGTTTTGGCCACCGCGACCGATGGCGATCGACTGTTGGTCTTCGTTGACGTAGACTTTGGCACGCTTGTCTTTGGAATTTTCGTCGATCTCGATCTTGACGATCTCAGCAGGGCTGAGGGCGTTGGCGATAAAGTTCTTGGTGTCGGCATCGTAGGTGATGATGTCGATTTTTTCCTGCTCTCCGATCTCGTTCATAACGGCATTCACACGAGTACCGTGGCCACCGACGAAGGTACCGACCGGGTCGACACCAGGTACAGTGCTCGCAACCGCTAGTTTGGTACGTTTGCCAGCTTCGCGGGCGATGGCTTTGATCTCGACAGCACCGGTCTCCATCTCAGGGACTTCCTGGCGGAAGAGATACTCGACGAAAGCTTCGTTGGCACGGGTCAGGATAAGCTGTGGGCCGCGGTTGTCACGTTCGACGTCTTTGAGGTAGACCTTGATGCGGCTTCCGATGCCGTAGTATTCACCGGGGATTTGCTCGCTCTGCGGCAAGATACCGACTGTCTTGCCCATCTCGACACGCACGACACGTGGCTCGACGCGCTGGACGGTACCGGCCAGCACGGTGCCGATCTTGTCGGCGAATTCTTCCATGACGACTTCACGCTCAGCTTCGCGGAGCTTCTGCAAGACGACTTGTTTGGCAGTCTGAGCGGCCACGCGACCAAAGGCTGTCGCTTCGTGCTTCTCCTCGACGACATCGCCGACTTTGGCGCCTTTTTTGACCTTCTGGGCGTCAGCTTCGGTCAGCTCAGTCGCTGGGTTTTCGACTTCTTCGACGACTTGGTACATGACGTAGACAGTCGCGGTACCTTTGACGGTGTTGAGCTCGGCACGCACGTCTTGGTCGCGGTCGCCATTGTCACGGCGCCATGCAGCAGCGATCGCCTGCTGGACCACGTCCATGACGGTCTCCTCGGGGAGGTTTTTTTCCTCAGCAATCGTAGTGATAGCCAGGACTAATTGTTTGACATTGAGATCTTCCATATGATTTCCTTTCATTTTTCATCAAAAAACCCGACCTGCCGGCCGGATCTGTACAAGTGCTACTATACACCTACCCGACATAAAGCGCAAGCTGCTACAATATATCTATCTATGACACAAACACTACGACTCTACGAATACTTTTTACCAAAACACTACGATCTGACACTCACTATCGAGCGTGAGGCGCGGCGCTTTCATGGCCGCGTCGTGATCACCGGCCACAAGCCGCACGCGGTGCATCCGATCATGGTGCACGCCAAAGATCTGACGATCCAAGCTGCGATGATCGGCGACACACTCGTGCCGACCACGCCACTGCGTCACGATGCCGTGCAGATCGGTGATGGCCTGCCAGCTGGCGACTACGATGTGACGCTGGAATTTAGCGGCACGATCACTGACCCGATGCACGGACTCTACCCCTGCTACTACGAGCGGGACGGCGAGAAGCACGAGCTGCTCGCGACGCAGTTTGAGTCACATCACGCCCGCGAAGTCTTCCCTTGTATCGATGAGCCCGAAGCCAAGGCGACGTTTGATCTGACGCTGGAGACGGAAGCCGATGTAACAGTCCTGTCGAATACGCCAGAGAAGAAGATGGATGAAGGGAGAAGGACGAAGGAAGAGGGTACCAAGATGACGCAGTTCGGAACGACGCCGCGGATGAGTACCTACTTGCTGGCATTTGTGGTCGGCGAACTGCACAAGACCACCGCCACGAGTCAGAATGGGACGGAAGTATCAGTGTACTCCACCCTATCCCAGGCGAAATCATCGCATCAGTTTGCCCTCGATGAAGCCGTCGCCCTGATCGATCACTACGAAGCGTATTTCGGCGTACCCTACCCACTGAGCAAGTGCGACCACGTCGCCCTGCCGGATTTCTCGGCGCTCGCTATGGAAAACTGGGGTCTCATCACCTACCGCGAAGGCTACCTGCTCGCCGAGGACAATACGCCTGTCGACCAAAAGCGCTCTATCGCAACCGTCATCGCCCACGAGCTCGCTCACCAATGGTTCGGCAACCTCGTCACCATGCGCTGGTGGGATGACCTCTGGCTCAACGAAAGCTTTGCAAATGTCATGGAGTACATGTCGCTCGACGCCCTGCACCCCGACTGGAACGTCTGGGATGATTTTGCCGCCAAAGAGTCGACGATGGCACTCGGCCGCGACCAATACGGCTCGATCCAGCCGGTCGCCTACCACGTGAAGACACCTGACGATATCGCCGCTGTCTTCGACAAAGCGATCTTGTACTGCAAAGGCAGCCGCCTGATCCGCATGACGATCGCCTACATCGGCGAAGAGGCATTTCGCGCCGCGCTCAAGCAGTATTTCACCGACTTTGCCTACGGCAACACCGAGGGGCACGATCTCTGGCGCGCCATGCACGCCGCCAGCGGCAAACATATCGAAGCCCTGATGGAACATTGGCTACGCCATAGCGGCCTCCCCGTCGTCACCGTGACATCAGACGGCGACAGCTTCGCCGTATCGCAGCATCGACTCTCTGTCGGACATGAGGCCGAGGGCACTCACTGGCCGATCCCGCTGGCAGCCGCCGATGACCATTTCCCAAGTCTCCTCCACGACCACGCCGCGCACGATATCGCCGCAGACTCGCCGCAGCTCAATGTGACTGGCGTCAGCCATTTCGTCACGAATTATGATGACGCTGCGTGGTCGCAGATGCTCGATCTGCTTGATACTGGCAGACTGAGCGCCGTCGAGCGCGGGCTGCTACTCTATGAAGCCTACTTACTCGCCCAGAGCGGCCACACCAGTTCGGAGCGACTGCTCGATCTGCTACCACACTACGCACACGAAGAGTCGAGCGCCGTCTGGCTGATCATCAGCTACGTCATCGCCGCACTTTCGATTACGGCTGAGAGTATCGTGACCCGCCCAGAGTTCGATACCTACGTGCAGACACTACTCGCGCCAGCATCAACCACATACAACCTCGCTGCTGCAGCTAGTGACGACACAGCACGGAAGACCCAGGGTATCATCAGTGAACTACTCATCAGCTACGGCCACGCCGCATCAGTCTCTGCCGCGCTCGATCAATTCCGCCAGGCCGATGACCTCAGCGATCTCGCCGGCGACCTACAGCCCGCAGTCTATGGTGCAGTGGCGGCGCATGGCACCAAAAAAGACATTATCCGCCTGATTCACCTCCATAGCACGACCCGCGACGCCCATCAGCGCGACATCATCTCGCGGGCACTTGCAACAAGTCGCGATATGACATCACTCGGCATCTGGATCAATGCCCTCAGCGACTCCGAGTCGGTTAAGCTCCAAGACCTACCGTTGTGGTTTTATTACCTGATGCGCAACCCCGTCTCGCGCGAGGCTACCTGGCAATGGCTGCATGATAACTGGCCGTGGCTGCTCGAGAATTTTGGCAATGGTCACGCCCTCGAGAAGATGCCGATGTATGCCGCCAAGACGCTGCACGGTGACGAGTGGCTGAGACGCTACCGCGAGTTTTTTGACACGCATGATGACCCGACCATCCGACGCGCCGTCCGCGTCGGTATCGACGAGATCACGGCTCGCACTGCCTGGATCGATCGCGACCACAAAGTCATCAGCGCTCAGATACGTGAGCACTAGGATACGGTATACTGGGTAGCAATGAAGACAAGCACCACCCCATCCAGTCAGTTCGACGAATCTGTGCGTCCTTCTGACGATTATTTCGGCTATATCAACAACCCGTGGCTCGCAGCCAATCCTATCCCGCCAAGTGAAAGCACCTGGGGATCATTCTACGTGCTTCGCGATCAGTCATGGGCAGTACTTCACGAGATAGTCCAAGAGTTCGACCGCGCCAAACTCTCCGAGCTCAGCCACGATCAGCGACTACTCAAGACGTTTTTTGGTACGGCGATGCATTTTGAGAGCTACCGTGCTGCGCACCTATCGTGGCTCGACGAGCAACTCCAGCAGATATATACCATCACATCACCGCGTGAGCTAGCACACTATCTCGGCACGGCGCATCGCCACAATATCAATGCTTGGTGGAGCTGCTACGTCGATATCGATGACAAAGATAGTCGCATGCAGACACTTCGGCTCCATCAAGATGGCCTGACGCTGCCAAACCGCGATTATTATCTCGATGAGGATGACAAAATGGCGGCAATCCGCGAAGCCTACCAGGTATACTACGAGACAATTCATCGCCATCTCAGCGCGCACGTTCAGCCCGACTGGACCACGACCTACGATATCGAGAAGACACTGGCCGCCGCCTCATGGCGCGATAGCGAGCTCCGCGACATCCACCGCGCGTACAACCCGATGACCATCGCCGAGCTACAAACTCGCTATTCGTCGTTTGACTGGACCGCTTACTTCGACGGACTCGGCTGGCAGCAACCCAGCGACCATCTCATCATCAGCCAGCCTGATGTCATCGAGTACGCCGTGCGCGAGCTCCACGATCGTCCGCTCAGCGAGATCCAGTCCTACCTCGCCTGGCGGCTGATCGGTAGCGTCGTCAGCTGGATCGATGAAGATTGCGCTCGGGCCGCATTTGATTTCTTTGGCACTGAGATCAACGGCACCACCGAGCAAAAACCACTCTGGAAACGCGCCGTCATGCAAGCCGATGGCAGCGTCATCGGCGAAGCCCTCGGCCGCGAATACGCGACTCGTCATTTCCCCGAGACCTCACGCCAGGCTGTGCTCGATATCGTCGAAGCCATCCGCCGCGCCTATCACACTCGTATCGACCAGCTCACCTGGATGGGTGACACGACCAAGCAGCGCGCTCACACCAAACTCGACAATATATCGGTACTTATCGGCTATCCAACTGTCTGGAAAGACCTGTCTTCACTCCAGTTCGTCAGCGACAACCACCTCGAGAATATGGTTACTGCTCGCGCCTTTCGGACCGACCTAGAGCTTATAAAAGTTGGCCAGCCGCCCGCTGACGAGCAGTGGGAGATGAACGCCCACACCGTCAATGCCTACCACCACCCTAACCGTCTCGAGATCGTCTTTCCAGCCGCCATCTTGCAGCCACCGTTTTATAATCCACAGGCCAGCTATGCAGCAAACCTCGGCGGTATCGGCGCGGTGATCGGCCATGAATTTACACATGGCTTTGACGATCAAGGCGCCGACTTCGATGAGAGCGGCAATACGAATCGCTGGCAAACACCCGACGAACGTGCCGCCTTCGATGCCCTGGCCGCCAATATCGTCGAGCTAGCCGATGCTTTCGAGACAGTACCTGGTACCTTTCTGCAGGGCAAACTCATCCTTGGTGAGTCGATCGCAGATGTCGGCGGCCTGCAGCTGGCCGTCACTGCACTGCAAGACACGATGGATGAAGCTGAATTCGCCGCCGAGCTACCACATCTCTTCGAGAACTTCGCCCGCGCCGAATGTGCCCACGCCACGCCAGAGCGTCTCAACGAGCTGGCCAAAGTCGACCCGCATCCGCCGAGCCGCTTCCGCGTCAACTGCGTCGTGAATCACATCGATGACTTTTATGACACGTACGACGTCACGAAAGATGATGGCTTGTATTTGCCGCCAGAGAAGCGCGCCAAGATCTGGTAAAAATTCTCACGTCACATTCTCAATAAACCGTGTAACCGTCATGTCCTCACCCATCACTTCGATCACGCTGAGCTGTGCATCGTGTTCACCATATGTATGAAGCCAGAGTTTGGCGGCAAAGGTCATTTGGTTTAATTTCTTCGGCGTGATAGCTGCGACGCCCCCACCTTGCTCGCCGCCACGGCGATATTTGACCTCGACGAAGTGAACGACCGACCGACGAACCGCCACGATATCGATCTCGCACCATTTGGTCTTCCAGTTTCGCTCGATAATTTCAAAGCCGTGATGCTCAAGATATTCACTAGCAGCGTCTTCAGCATGGTCGCCAATCGATCGACTCGTCGGCTTGTCACCCTGACTTTTCCGATCTAAATTTGCAGATGATGCATCTTTTAGCACCTGCGAATCTATGCCATACAGTGATTTGAGCGGCTCAAACGACATCCGATGAATCGGCGTCGCGCCGAGTTGTTCGATGGCTGTGCGATGAGTGGCGGCACCGTAGCCGACATGCCCGGCGAAGCCATAGCCAGGAAATACCTGGTCGCAGAGCGCCATGTAGTGATCACGCGCCACCTTTGCGATCACCGATGCCGCACTGACACTTGGCACCAGCAGGTCGGCTTTCTTCATGAGAGTCACCCTCGGGTCATCGATCAGCTTGATCGTACCATCGATGATGATCTGATCGACATCACTGAGGTCGATCTCGTCGAGCGCGCGGCGTGAAGCAAGCCTGAGAGCGCCACTGAGGCCGATATGGTCGATATCGCGAGCACTCACCCAGCCGATACCGACCAGCGGCGCGACGCGTTTGATCTCAGCAGATAGCACCTCTCGTTTTTTCTTCGACAAAAGTTTGCTATCGGTCAGACCAGTAATTTCAGCCCCGCCGAGCGCAACCGCCCCCACCACGAGCGGCCCCGCCCACGAACCACGACCAACTTCGTCGATACCAACGATCATGACGAAGTAGAGCTTAGATGATGGATTGTAGATGGTGGAAGAATCACAGGAGATAGCATTATGTATCTATGATAACAGATAGAGAATAGCTATGCTGTTGACGATAGTGACGATAATTGATGTAATGATGATGTATCGTGCAACACCAGACCTGGTGCTCGCCGAGCACCTCGACAGATTGAGAGATACTCATGAATCCCTATCTGATCACTATTCTGACGGTGTATCTCATCGCAAACATCATCATCCTCATACGGGAAGGTGTGCCCGACAGTCAACCAGGTGATGAGCAGGCCTATGTCATTGTGATGCTCATCATCGGGACCCCGGTGTTCATCGCATTTTCTCTAAAAGAACTGATGCGAAGTCGAACGAAGGCCGACGCCTGAGCTACTTCTGATAGGTAACCCGGCGTGATTCCGCGCCGGGAGACCATACGCCAGTCTGTCGAGGTTATTTTCAAGATAAAACCACCATCTACCTAGTTTATCGCGATTTGACATATATTATTTAAATTCGTATAGTATCACCTATCTTGGATATAGTCATGTCCAAGTACCTCGACAGATTGGATGCACGATGGGATATTTCGTCATGGTGTACGCCGCAAGCGTCATCATATTCGTGGAATTCCTGCTTAAAACGGATGTCATCACCCGCATGATGGCCGAAAGCCGAGAGGACCGTCAAATGATGATTTGCCACGCAGTGGTAATCATCATCGGGTCACTCGTCTGGCCACTACTTCTCGCGTGGGCAATAGCCTCAATATCGAGAAGGCACATCGCATGAGACACACTTATGAAGGGCGAGAAACATGGATGACTCGTAAAACGTCGATATATGACGCCCTAATAAATCCCTCACCTGTCGAGGTTATTTCAGCCTAAAAAATCCCGCCATTTCGGCGGGATTTGAGATTTCATCTTTCTTACTTCTTCGTTCTACCATCTCACAAAACGCTAAGCGTTTTGTGCATGCGCTGCTTCCACAGCAGCAGCCTTGGCGTCAAGCTCGGCTTGTTCGGCAGCTTCTGCGGCAGCTTTGGCTTCGGCAGCCTTGGCAGTCTCTTCCTTCATACGGGCTTCGGCTGCTTCAGCTTCGAGATCGCGGACATCGTTGACGGCCTCACGGTCGAAGTCGACACCGCTCAGGCGCGTACCTTTACCAGTGCGGGCACGGAGGTAGCTCAGGTAGTTGCGGCGAACTTTACTTCGCTTTGTGACTTCGATCTTGAGCACAAATGGACTGTGGATCAAGAAACTCTTCTCGACACCGACACCGCTCGCGATCTTACGGACGGTAATGCGGCTCGTCAGGCTGTCTTTGCGATCAGTACGGATGACGGTACCCTCAAAGATCTGAGTACGCTCTTTGCCACCTTCACGGATTTTTTGGTGGACACGAACCGTGTCGCCGCTGCGAACATCGACGACTTTATTTTTCTTCTGCTGGTTATTAACTTTTTGAATTAATGCAAACATTGCTCTCACCTTAAATTTATATCAATAGTCAGTGATCAACTATAGCAGGTTTATCTCTGTTTGAAAAGTCTTTTCATCATATAATAGATCACGAACACAATTAATGCGCCAAGTGTATTGGCCAGCAAATCCCATGATGCGTCAGTTATCGGCACCGTGATGATGCCGTTTTCGTGCGCCCATAGCTCGTAGAGTTCGTTGAGCACCCCGAGTGCGCTCACTGCTGCGTAGAGTATGACTGCCTTGTACCACCACGACAGTTTGCGCATAAGCGGCATGAAATACACCCACAGGAGACCGACAAATACCCCGCCGCCGAGGAGATGGGTCATAAATTGTGTATTCTGACCATCGATGAGTGGTGATGGATAAAACGTCGCCGTCGCAAAAATCACGCACGCGATAGTGAGGAGCCACGGACTACCATGGACGTCGTAGCGTCGATCAAGCCAGCGAGCGCCGAAAAAGACACAGAGTGGTACAAACACCAGATAGATAAGTAAATTCATAATACCTTCTTTAGTATACCCCGACCCACAGGAACCCAGAAAGTGTTTACTTTTTCGAACGATCGTTACAAAAAGTAAACTAACCATCTGTCACCATAATGATCGTTCATCGCCTGGTATACTGGGAGGATGAATTATGACGAACTAGCACTCCAACTTCACAAACAATATCGCGGCAAGATCACGACCCGTCTCCGGGACGAGTCAGAGCTCGACCGCACCAAACTCAGCGCCTATTACACCCCTGGCGTTGCCGCTGTCAGCCGCGCTATCGCGGACGACCCGTCGCTTCTGCCAGTCTACACCTGGACCAATAACCTCGTTGCAGTGATCAGCGATGGCTCAGCCGTACTCGGCCTCGGCAATGTCGGCCCGCGCGCCAGCATGCCCGTCATGGAGGGCAAAGCGTTGCTCTTCAAGCACTTCGCCGGTATCGATAGTATCCCAATCATCCTCGATGTCCACACCCCCGACGAGATCGTCGCCACCGTCAAAGCGATCGCCCCGAGCTTTGGCGCCATCAACCTCGAGGATATCGCTGCTCCACAGTGCTTCGAGATCGAAGAACGGCTCAAGAGTGAGCTCGATATCCCTGTCTTCCATGATGACCAGCACGGTACTGCTGTCGTAGTACTCGCCGGGCTGATCAATGCCATGAAAGTTGCCCATAAAGACCTCAAAGACTGCACGGTCGTCACTATCGGCGCTGGCGCTGCCGGCACCGCTATCATGAAGCTCATTCATAAGTACGGCGTCGGCTCGATCATCGCTGTCGATAGCAAAGGCATCATCGGTGACAGCCGGACCGACCTCAACGACGAGAAAAAAGCCTTGCTACCATACCTCGATGCCTCCCATACCGGATCACTCGACGATGCGATCGCTGGAGCCGATATCTTCATCGGTGTCAGCAAGCCTGGCCTTCTGACGCCTGAGATGGTCAAGAAAATGGCCGATCGCCCTGTCGTCTTTGCCCTCAGCAACCCGACCCCAGAGATTATGCCCGACGAGGCGAAAGCTGCCGGCGTCGCCGTCATCGCGACCGGCCGTAGCGACTTCCCGAACCAAGTCAACAACGCCACTGCCTTCCCGGGCATCTTCCGCGGCGCACTCGACAACGGCGTCACAAAGATCACCGACGATCACAAAATCGCCGCCGCCGAAGTCATCGCCAGTCTCGTCGACTCACCGACAGCTGACGAGATCATCCCAAACGTTTTCGACGAACGCCTCGTACCGGCAATTGCTGCCGTCATCCAGCCATAGTCGTATAACACGAACCTCTCAAACTGAACAGCCTACAGAACGCGGTTGATCTCTTCGAGCGTCGTCTCACCACGCAGGACTTTTAGTAGTGCATCTTGCATCATGGTCAGCATGCCTTCTTCGCGGGCGGCGGCCTCTACCTCGGCGACGTTGACGTCTTTGATGTCGCCACGGATGAATTTCTGGATACGCTCGGTCACCATCAGCTGCTCCATGATCATGATGCGACCTTTGTAGCCGAACGGATCGTCGGCGCTAGCGCCAGGTTTGTAGAGCTGGAAATTGTCAAGATCTGGCATATCGACGCCGTCCGGCAATGTCCCGAGATTGTCGCGAACCCATTGTCTCGTCGTCTCGTCTGGGTCGTAGGCAACTTTCGTCGCGTCATCGAGGCGACGCACAAGTCGCTGCGACAAGACCATCCGGATCGCATTGGCAAAGATCGGATTGGTGCCGATCATATCGATCATGCGCGCAAAAGCAGCCGCAGCGCTCGAGGCATGAAACGTCGTCAGTACCAGATGTCCAGTGATCGAGGCCTGGATAGCGGTCTTGGCGGTATCGACATCACGGATCTCACCAACCATGACGACATCTGGGTCAAGCCTCAGTACGGCGCGAAGCTTTTCGGCGAAGCTATCACCGGTAGTCGTATTGACCGGGATCTGACTGATCCCACTGATACTCATCTCGACCGGGTCTTCGAGTGTCAGCACCTTGCGATCAGGCGTATTGAGTGCATTCAAGATACTGTACAGCGTCGTACTTTTGCCCGAACCAGTCGGACCGACGACCATCAACATGCCGTGAGGATGCTTGATGAGCTCTTCAAGCCGTTCGCGCCGTGCATCATCGAGCCCTAGGTTATCGATGCGAAGCAACTCTTCGTCAAAATTGAACAACCGTATCACCGCATCCTGACCATAACTTGTCGGCACCGTCTCGATACGCATATTGAGCAAACGGTCGGGATTGTCCTTCGAGACATGCTGCATGTGCCCGCTCTGTGCACCTTGGTCGGCCGTCGAGATATTTGCCTTCGATGCAATAGCTGCAAGCAGCACCCGGTATTTGTCGTGAGATATATTGGCGATGGTGTGAAGAGCCCCATCGATACGGAACCGAAAACGGACATTTTCACGCTGGTTTTCGATA
>JBATPJ010000054.1:0-7539 GCA_049291395.1 Saccharimonadales bacterium (SeqCode)
CTGCGACGTCGGCTGGCAGCTGGATGAAGCTATCGACGTCCTCGGTCTTCTGGCTGGCGGCTTCATAGATACGCCCGACGACTTCATCAAGTCCATCTTCGGTCTTGCTGGCACCGATCGGGAAGCCTCGGAATTTCAAAAACGTATTGGCCATCGCCCCACCGATGATGATATGGTCAGCAAGCACGACAAATTTTTCGATCACCGCGATCTTGTCGCTGATCTTGGCTCCACCGAGGATAGCCGTCAGTGGCCGCTTGGGATCATCCATTGCCGCTGTGATCATCCGGTATTCTTTCTCGACGAGCAGCCCAGCCACGCTCGGCAGAAAATGCGTGATGGCTTCCGTACTAGCGTGTGCACGGTGCACGACGCCGAACCCATCTTGCACAAAATATTCTGCGCCGCTATTTTTTGCGAGCGCACGTGCAAATTCGCGGTCGTTCTCTTCTTCCTCGGCATGAAAACGGAGATTTTCGAGCAACAAGATATCCCCGCGATGCAGGTACTTGCTCGCCTGGACGACTTTGTCACCGATACAGTCGTCAACAAATTTTATCGGACGGTGCAGCAGCTCCATCAGACGATGAGCGACCGGCTCGAGTGATTCTTTGGTATTTGGCTTGCCATCAGGACGACCGAGATGCGCGATCAGGACTATCTTGGCCTGGCGCTTGATAAGCTGTCGAATCGTCGGCAAGCTCGCCCGGATGCGAAAATCATCAGTGATCCGCCCGTCATCATCCAGCGGCACATTGTAATCCACGCGCACCAGCACCGTCCGCCCATCCAGCGGCACATCACGAAAACTCTTCTTAGGAAATTTGCCCACCATAATTATGTATAAACTATAGCATTATCAGTCTGATATCAACAGACTGGTCAGGAATTTTCGCTCACAACTATTTTTCAGCTAAAGAAGGAGATGACTTGGATCCACAAAACATCGGATAAGTGAGTCTGTACGTTTCATAATTGCCTGAAACTCCTCGTCGTTATGATGAATACCTCTATCGAGCTGATGCAATATCCACACGGCGTCATTCAAGAATGCGATGTACTGATCGGTACTCGTTGACGTCTTGCCGTTGAAGACGCCAAATACTTCATTTGCCCTCTGCTTCAACTCCGCAATTCTGCCCTTATCGGCACCTAAATACAACATTTCCAGCATGACAGATGAGAATGCCTTTTGAGCAATCCGAGAGTTGATTGTGTTATGAAACTCTTCAGGCGAAGCAATCATGTATTTTTCCTCATCGACAGGATGAAGATCGACAACCTTCAGGCGTGATATGCCTAATTCCGTTAGATTACGGAAAAGTGACCTCTTATGAGCCGTACCAAATATCAAATATGCTGGGATTTTACCGTTTTCATTGGATACCATAGACAAGAATCCAGCATTAAATTCCGGTAGCCTAAATGTCATCGCAACATGCCTCAGTATCTTAGCTTGGACCATATTTTCTCGATATTGATTTCCAAGATATATATCGCGCTCTATCCTTGTCTGTTGATTTATATATGCCGATGCAGTAGGAGCACTTTGATAGGTTAGGCCGCTCGTGATAATGTCTCGACTTCTATTAAAAATCTCATTCTGTTTTTGTACAAAATCCTGATTATCACCATTAACTGCTGCTGACATATCACTATAGTCAGCGACCACCACGACACAATCTTTCTCGATCAGTTCGAGCGCAAGACGCGCCCCATGCTGTATGAAGTCCGATGTATCCCGAGCAGGACGCATGCTCACCCCCCTATAAATATCACGAATCTCTGATTTTGCAGCCCGATACTCTTCTGAGTCTACCCCTTTGAGTAGACGGAGTTGCCCAAGATATTCTATATGTGTGATGCCCCCATGCACCCCTCCATATCCTTCAATAAAAACAAGACTACCCAGTGGAATAACAGCTGCTGATTTTTCAGCATCCCCTGCATCCCTGTGTCTATTGCATACTAGGGTAAGGTCTAGGAGATCCAACGATTCCTTATGTTCAATCAAGGGATCATAGATTGCAATTTCTTTAGACATAATTTTGTAATCATACAACATTATGATGAAATATGAAACGTCTTTGTAGAATTAATCACCCCGTGTATAGCTATACTACTCGATCGTGCGCACGCGGATGGTGTCGGTCGTACCTTTGACGCCTGGCTGGCGGCCACCGACAAGGACGATGGTGGCTGGAGAGTGGATATAGCCTGCTTCGGCGAGGCCTTGGGCTAGTTCGAGGCCAGCTCGTTCGCCGTCAGGACGGAGAAAACTTTTGTTTGCATAGAGAAGCGCCAGCTGTTGCGCGACACGCTCATCGCTAGTGACTGATAGCAGCGGCCTTCGTGGTCGATGCGCAGCGATGTAGTGAGCCGTGGCGCCTGATTTTGTCTCAGCGACGATCGCCTGGGCGTGAAGTTCCTTGGCAAGAGAGACCGCTGTCGAGCTAATAGCACCTGAGACCTCATGTAAGATCACTGGTCGCTCGAGTACGCCAGCCGGGATATGCTCCTGGGTATACGTGATGACTTTGCGCATATTGGTGATGGTCTCGATCGGATATTTGCCCATCGCCGTCTCTTCGGAAAGCATCACACAGTCCGCGCCAAGCGTGACAGCGGCCGAGACGTCACCGACTTCGGCACGGGTCGGCTGAGGGTTATCGACCATGCTGACCATCATCTGCGTCGCGACGATACTGATCTTGGCGTGTTTCTGACAGAGACCGATGATATCACGCTGGACCACTGGTACGATCTCAGCACCGACTTCGATCGCCAGGTCACCACGAGCCACCATGACACCGCCACTCGCTTCGATGATGTGCTCGAGCTCATTCTCATCGATCGCCGCTTTGGTCTCGATCTTGGCAATGATGTCGGCGTTGTAATCCTTCGAGCTGAGGTAGCCACGGAGCACCTCGATGTCGTGTGCGCTCTGGACAAAACTAAGCGCCACATAGTCAAAGTCCTGTGTCGCACCGAAATCGATGTCTTCATAGTCCTTGGTCGTCAAGATATCACCCTCAAAATCAGTATCGGGCAAATTGATGCCTTTTTTGCTCATCAGCACTCCGTCGTTTTGGACGCGGACGGTGATCGACTTTTTGTCCGGCTCGACGTGTTGCGCCACCGCTTTGATACGGCCATCATAGATATAGACCTGCTCGCCAATTTTTACCTTCCGTGACAGGTCGTACTGCGTCGGGATAGTGTAGCCGTCATGAGTAACGCCATGAACAATCTGGAGGATATCGCCTTCTTTGACTTCAAAATGATTGTCTTTGATCTCGCCGAGGCGAATCTTGGGACCTTGCAAGTCCTGGATGATCGCGACGGGCTTGTTGTGCTTGCGCTGCGCCGCACGAACCCATGTCACCCACTCGGCAAACTGACTGTGTTCGCCGTGAGAGAAGTTCATGCGAAAACCACGCACTCCCGATAGGAGCATTTGCTCTATCATTTCATAGCTGGCGGTGGCAGGTCCGACGGTCGCGATAATCTTGGATCGCTGAAATCTTTCCTCGTGTAAAAACGGCATTTCGTGTGATGTTGACATAATGTGTTTCCTTTTCGTTTAGTAACAAAGAGAGCTCGTGTCCGTGTGGCGACAGAGCTCCGATTTGTTTTATTATACCCTATTCACTCATCCCGCGAAACCCTGACACAAGGACAGTCCTTGTGTCATATGGGGTTAGCGGCCGAGTTTGGTCTCGGTCTTTTTGATATCGATCGTTGTCTTGACGATCGTGTCTGGCGCGAGTGACATACTGACAATGCCTTCTTGGACCAGGAAGCGAGCAAACTCTGGATAGTCAGATGGGGCCTGGCCACAGATACCGACTTTGATCTTTTTCTCACGGCCGACTTTGATGATCTGACGTATCAGAGCTTTGACGGCAGGGTTGTTCTCGTCGTAGACATGCGCGACCGTATGGTTGTCGCGGTCGACGCCGAGCGTCAGCTGCGTCAAGTCGTTGCTACCGATCGAGAAGCCGTCGAAATGCTCGGCAAACTGATCAGCCAGCAGTACGTTGCTCGGAATCTCAACCATCATATAGAGTTCGAAGCCGTTGTCACCGCGCTTCAGCCCTGCCTCGGCCATTACTTCCTGGACCTTTTTCGCCTCGTTGAGATCCCGGCAAAACGGCACCATGGCTTTGACATTGGTAAGGCCCAGCTCGTTGCGGACCTTGAGGAACGCTTTGCACTCTAGTTTGAATGCATCT
The DNA here is from genome assembly GCA_049291395.1 of Saccharimonadales bacterium (SeqCode). Classification (GTDB taxonomy): domain Bacteria; phylum Patescibacteriota; class Saccharimonadia; order Saccharimonadales; family Saccharimonadaceae; genus JAPUDQ01. The sequence continues at coordinate 4,236 of JBATPJ010000054.1, forward strand.
TTGTAGTTCTCACTATAGTAGCGACTCGCACCACGCCAGCCGATCATCGGGTTGTTCTCGATCGGCTCGAACTGCGTCCCGCCGATGAGATTGGCGTATTCGTTGGTCTTGAAGTCAGAGAAACGCACGATGACAGGATTGGGGTAAAACGCCGCACCGAGGATCGCGATACCTTCGGCAAGCTTGTCGACAAAGTACTGCGACAAGTCATCATAGCCTTTGGTCAGGTCTTTGATGGTCGCGCGGACTGATTTGTCTTTGACGCGATCAAAATGAAGCAATGCTAGCGGGTGAATCTTGATATGTGAATCGATGATGAACTCTTCGCGGGCCAGCCCGACACCGTCGTTCGGGATCAGCGAGTAAGCAAACGCCTGGTCAGGCGAGCCGATATTCATCATGATCTTGGTCTTGGGACGTTCGAGGTTTTTGATGTCGGTACGATCGACTTTGTACTTGAGTTCACCGTGGTAGACGAAGCCCTCGTCGCCACCAGTACAGCAGACGGTCAATGGCTGGCCGTCTTTGATCAGCTGCGACGCATTGCCTGTCCCGACCACGCACGGGATGCCGAGTTCGCGCGACACGATCGCCGCGTGACAGGTGCGACCACCTTTGTCGGTGACGATAGCACTCGCGATTTTCATGATCGGCACCCAGTCAGGGTCGGTCATCTCGGTGACGAGCACATCGCCGGCTTTGAAATCGTCGATGTCTTTGACGCTCATGATCTTGCTGGCTTTGCCGGCACCGATCTTGTTGCCGACGCTAGTACCTTTGACGATCAGTGGACCTTCCTCGACTAGTTTGTACTCTTCGACGACATTGACATCGCGGCGTGACTGGACTGTCTCAGCCCGAGCCTGGACGATATACAGCTGCTTGTCGTCTTCATCGAGCGCCCATTCGATATCCATCGGGTGACCATAGTGCTGCTCGATCTTCATACCCCAGTCGGCCAGTGTTGTGACCTGCTCGTCAGTGATACTGAAGCGTTCTTGGTCGTGGACAGTGACATCGATATTTTTGGTACGACTGTTGCCGATCGGAATCATTTTCATCTTCTTGGTGCCGAGGTGATGCTTCAGGATAGCCATGGTCGGCTTGAAGACGATAAATTCATCTGGGCTGACATGCCCTTGGACGATGTTTTCGCCGAGACCATAGATCGAGCTCACCACAACGGCGTTTTTGAAGCCGCTTTCGGTATCGATCGTAAACATGACGCCGGCACATTCACTGCGGACCGCCACCATTTGCTGGATGCCGACGCTGAGCGCGACTTTCATATGGTCAAAGCCATTGGTCACGCGGTAGACGATGGCGCGGTCAGTGAAGAGACTAGCAATACATTCTTTGACCGAGCGGAGCACTTCGTGTTCGCCTGAGATATTGAGGAAGGTGGCTTGCTGACCGGCAAATGACGCGTTTGGCAAATCTTCGGCTGTGGCGCTCGAGCGGATCGCCACGATGAGATCGCCATGCGGATGGCCGCATTTGTGGCTCAACTCTTTGTAAGCGCGGAGGATTTCACCTTGAAAATCTTGTGGTAGCTCAGCTGCGACGATCATATCGCGGATGATAGCACCGCGGCGAGCCAGCTCATGAACATTGCTGACATCGAGTCCTTCAAGCGTCTCAGTGATGCGCTGACTTAGCCCCGCTTCTCTCAGAAAATACCGATAGGCATCAGCTGTCGTCGCGACACCATTTGGCAGATTGACGCCTTGCGGTTTGAGATGATGGTACATTTCGCCCAGACTGGCATTTTTGCCACCCACCGACGGGATATCATTGATCGAAAGTTCTTCGAAAAACTTGAGATATTTGTACATGGCCCACCTTTGCTAAGATTATTATACTTATGTTTAGTATCAGTATATCACCACGAGGCACCAATATTCTAGGTAGCGCTTATGGATATCAAGCCGACAATGATATCATATGGGGGCTATGAATCCTCAGCTATTTCCGCAGTCTCAATCCTCACAGCCGAGCAGTCCTTCGCCGGTGTCACCTCCGAGCGGTGCCAAACCACCGACCGACCAGCTCCTACCGCCCGCGACTGGTAAACTCGCCCCTATCGAGCGCATACTTCATACCGTCTTTGCCGAACGTCTACCGCAGACCTCTACCGCGACCCGCGATATGATCGCCGAATACCTACCGTGGCTAACTCTGATAATGTGCATGGTCATGCTCCCTGTCATTTTGACGGCCGTTGTGAGCGGTGGCCTTATCGGGATACTTACCTCGATAAATACGATCAATATGAGCATTATCTTTTGGGCTTCACTTGCGTTATTTACGATTCAGTTCGGCCTCATGTGCTTCGCCGTCTGGCATCTCCTCACTCATCACCGTCGCGGCTGGAAGTTGCTCTTCATTGCCTCGCTCGTCGGTGTCGTCTATCTGGTGCCGAGTGCTTTCACTGGATTTTATAACCCGCTCGTGATCATCCCGGTACTCGTCGTCACGCTGCTGGTGTCGTTTTATCTGTTGTACCAGGTACGTAGTTATTACGCTGAGTGAGGAAAAGAAAATGGTGATCCCACCGGCGGCCCGACGCTAGCTGGTATAACAAATCCGCTTCGCTGCTTGTTCTACGAGCAGCTAGATACTGTCAAATGAAATATTTGACAGTATGCGAACCTTTCCGGACAAAATCTCCCACCGGGAAATACGCTTCGATGATAGCGCTATACTAGCGCCACCATCGGCTACATTCTGTACAAATACTAAAGTATTTGACAGAATTCGAACCCTCCGGGTTCTCAGCTCGCAGGCGAGCCTGACCAAAGTAAATACCCCTAGCGAACTAGGGGTATTTACTTTGGTGACCCTTAGCCAGTCGATTTATAAAGAAATAACAGATGAAATAATACGGTGGAGTGATATCCTTAGCGGTCTAAACTATCGAGAAGCGGCCGCATTTTAGCCTCTGTTAAATTGCTCCCCCTTAGGGAATATAATATTTAGAACAAAAACATGAAACAGGTGCCGAAAATGCCCAGCAGGCTATTTTCAAGAAACTATTTGAACTCAACCACTCTATCACGTCTGAATTTGACTGGATAGTCTTTGCCGTCTTGCTGCGCTTGGACATAGACATCGTCATAGCCAATAAGATGTAGCTCTCGCCAGTAGCGAGCGCTTCCTGCTCTCATAGATTGGTATCGTATCTGGACATTACCATTTACGCGTTTGCCCAGGTAGCTTGCGAACTCTGTTTGGTTCACTTCTCTGTCACCGACATTAAAACTTGTTTTGGGTGTTTCTTTTTCAGACACGGACTTTGCAGTAA